>NZ_ALVT01000034.1:0-300000 GCF_000517105.1 Fischerella sp. PCC 9605
GGTGTACCTCAGCTTCATTAACCTTAACTACCCAACGTTGTGTCTGAAAATCATCCCCGTCATAGGTAATTTTGGCTATCAGCTTTTGACCAGCATAAATCTCGTGGTTATAGAAGCTGATTTCTACTGATGTTAATTCTTCTGGGGCTATTGCTTGAGCCTGTGCTTCTATGTAGTTTTCCAGTTCTGCTTGTGCTTGCGCTTGAGAGTCAATATGAAGAAACTGGGAGGATTGGTGCTCAATAATTGCTTTGACCAAAGTTTGAGTCTCTCTTTTGTCTCCAGTGGGTTTTACACCCAGTGAGGCTGCGATTTTCTTGAGTTGGGAGAGCTTAAGTTCACGAAGGGCTTGCTGTGTATAGATTCGATGAGTCATAATGGAGATTCCTTTAATTAGGGTCAAAGGGCGATCGCAACTAGTTTTCTCAGGACTGGCGATCGCCTTTTGTTGTAATGAGTTCATCTTACCTATTAGCCGATTAATCGACAAGCCATTTAATCATTATAATTCTTGATGGCAAACGCAATTTTAGTCGATTAATTCTATAGGTGATTAATCGATTAATCGCTTAAATAACCATACACTTAAAGAAGTAATCGACAATAAGGGAGTAGGTCATGTTGGCAACCACTTTCATGAGAAAACAACCACCTCCCCCTAAATACACTGCAAGAGATGAAAGAAAGGCGGTACGAATGGCGAAAGTCAAGGTTAGGTGTCGTCTCCAGGATTTACTCGATCAACGAGAAATGACTCGTTCTGCTTTCTCTGAGGCGACTGGTTTAACTGCTGCTGCTGTAAGGGGGCTATGTGAAAATACTGCAAAACGAATTGATATTGATACTCTAAGTGCCTTATGTAGCTTTTTCAACAAAGATTGGCACGAATTGTTTGAGGTTGTGTCTAAAGAGGATTGGGAGGAATGACAACTGACGTTTACTGTCTTAAAAAGACTGTCACAGGTGGCTCCTATATTGGAGCAAAGCGCAGCATAAAAGTCAGATGGATAAAATATCGATGGTTTTTACTTCACATGCATGGTATGCCAAGCAACTGCAAGCTGACGCTCCCTTTGTATAGTCAGCCANGCTTCGAGTCNAAGTTGCTGGAGGAATACACACCCAACAGTTGCAACAAAAAGACCAACTCCACCGCATATAAACTAAATCCTCAACTTAAAAATATGATTGTCGCTTCGCGCTGCAACACAACCAAACCTTTCACTACTAACCGTCATTAAAGCGGCTTCACAAACAAGCGATCGCCTTTTATAAAGGTCGATCGCCAACGCTTGATTCCTCGCTTTCATAGAGGCTACAGAATTTTTGCACCCGGAAACAGGATTCACAATATTAGAGCCACAAGTTTTACAGACAGTAGTAGGTGGTGCAATGCGCTGCACATATAGGGCTGTACCAAGCGCTTTGACCAGAGCAAACAAAGTTCAGTAAGTTAGGCGAACAACTGCACCACTCGACTCAAACGCAGTGAAGTGCGCCTGACGGTGTGATTTTATAACCAGCACGCATACAGCAATTTGTTATGATGGCGGCATACCTGCAATGCCCCTACGAGTGTCCTGCCTCAAAAATCCACAGTCCGCAACAGGCGTGCGATCGCGCATTCTGATGCCTGCACCCGCCTGCATTGATGGGGTTAGTGGAATGAGCATAACTAACCTCGCAGATTTGTGTGGTACACAACAGCACACAATTACTCAACTACTGAACCGTTTAAGAGATTCTGACCCGAGCGAGCGAACTACCGGAATGCTTGAAACCCGTTTGCTGGTAATAATTGGAGGCTCCTGAGCGAATGATGCTCATGCATTGCTTGTTCTTGTTTGACGAACGGGAACCACTAAATAAAATATCTCAGACATATCTTATCTATTATGGATATTATCTATCCAAAGGCAGAAACGGAATTACACCGTTTGGAGGGATAGCGAGATGTTTAGAGACTGTAGAATCTTGGATGATTTGCCAATCCCACTGCAAAAGTACACAAATGTAGGAGTTTTTGTCTACTTCTGTCGTGGCATATTGTTTATGCCTACAATTCGAGTCATTCCTAGTGGTATTCCCAAAAATATCCTTGAATCTGATAAAGTTTTGCGTCAGACAAATGCTAAAACAATAAAACTATCTAGAGTCCCAAGTATTGGAGAATACATTATTTGGAGAAATCAAAACTTTCAAGTTAAAAAAGTTACTTTTATTACTGATAATTCTATTGATGCAGCTATTGAAATAGAATGGTGTGAAAGTTTATAGAACTTGTAACACTGTAGAAGTTAGTAGCGATAAAGTTTTTAAGGCTCCTCCCTTATATAGTTGATTTTGTTAATTCATGAGTAGATGTGCTTATAATCATTTGCTGCTGATGGTAAACTTGAGGTTGTCCTGTCACAAGTGACTATAGCAGATCCAAGGCTATCCTACAGAGAGCGATCGCCCCTTGCGGAACAAGCGACAAAATTGCCACGAGCGTAGGCTTAAGGGCGTTTTATTCTCCAAAAATTGAGTTATTGTGTATAAAAAAGCCCGCACCGCCACCCCTTTTTCGGGATTATTACGCTTGTTGATATGTATAAGGCGCTTGCCTGCATGTCTAATTGTTTTTGAACCCCAGTTTTCCCTACAACTGGAGAGCAATCGCCCCTTGAAGGCTACCGCCGCAGCAACACCGCACGTACAAACACACATCCAACCAAAAACAAACCCCTCACAGCCCAATCTGGAGGGGTAACAGAGATTCCACACCCGCAACCAAATATAAGCCCCTCACAGCCCAAAACTGGAGGGGTAACAAAGAAAGTGACACAAAAAGCGCCCTACATTTGTAAAAAGGGCGATTCTCTAGAACTACACCTGATTTATAGACATTTTGCTTGAATCTATCTGATGCTGACCCCACCTATGGGCATATAAAAAATGCCCTCTTGGGTTGAGAATTGAAGAAGGCAGAAGGCAGGAGGCAGAAGGCAGAAGGCTTTTTCGTGGGGGATTCAAACCCCCTCTAATTGAAGACCACGCTCATCTATGATTTAGTGGGGGTCTTAAACCCAGTTTGTGGCGGCTGTTGGGCATACCTTAAAACTTTTTTCTTCCCTTCTGCCCTCTGCCCTCTGCCTTCTGCCTTGCCCGAAGGGCAGATAATGAATACGGACGAGTCGTCAGTAGCGCGATCGCTCCTACCAACCACACGCGCCCCTCCCTCTCACACCCTCACATCCCCTCCACGACGCGCGTAGAGGAATGGGGAGGAGGGGGCGATTTAGAGTGCGATCGCACTTAAAGTGCGAGTACCGCGTAGCTTCAGATGCTAGAGTGAGTTACCAGATTCATCTGCCAAAATCATGACTACTGAAATTTACAAAGATTACATCATTGAAAGTGCCATCGATGATTCATTGAGAGCAACCTGGAAATGCAAAATTACAGATTCACGCTTGAGATTTTTTACTGAAGTCAAGGGATGCAATTCTAGGGAATCGGCTTTCACAGTAGCTCGTCAAATCATCGACGCTGAGGAACGTTCGCCTGGAAATACTGACTATCAAGACCCTAAAGAATATCCAGACTTTACTGGGTGAAAGCGCGATCGCAGCTTCACGTTTAATGAATAGTCTGTGGTTATGTTATTTCTAGTAGTTACCAGTATCATAACTATTTGGCTAACTCTGATTGAGTTAATTTTGGTTGACGTATCGTAATCGCGACTGAGCGGTTTTGGCGGTGAACCTCTGTCTACACCGCTATCTACACCATCGTATTGACCGCCGATGTTGCGGGCTATCCTTTTTCTGACACACCCTAGCAGGATTCCATGTGGTTCTCTAAAAATAATTACCTGTAAATATAGAAGGTGCTAGTTTGACGGCAGAGCTAGCAGGATTCCATGTGGTTCTCTAAAAATAATAACGAGCGCCGTCTTCTGGTGATCTGAGCCGCCAACGAGTAAACCCAATACACGGCGTTCGTTATTATCCCTGTTCTGTCACTTTCGGAAAACAATAATCGTAGCGAAACATTGGAACCTTTATCTAATCAAACTTTGAGCCTTTCTTTTCTAATAGAAACTAAAATTTCTAGCTAAAAGCTGAAAAGTAAAGCTCCGAAAGGCTTTCAGGAATTGGCTTTTCCCAGTTTGACATAAGAGGGTTATTTATGAGTAAGTGCTTATCAACTCGAAATCGATTTTCATACTACATTCACACTACAAAGATTTCGGGTTTATTGACAAAATTATTGCCCGATTGAGAATTACCCCCCTCTCTAAATATATAGAAAGTCATTTTTTAGGGGGGGGTCTATAGTATTTTTACTCACTGGTTTTTGAAACTAACTAGATTTCTCATTTGGCTTTGTAGCATGTAGTGAGGTGGCATCCGGAGGACATGGGACGCGTACGCTCGTTGCACCGCTTGGACTGCCCCAACTAGTAAATTGCCGCCGTCGTTGCCGCGATCGCGCACCAATGGCTATTGACCTGTGATTGGGGCGTATACCAACACATCACCCACGCGCTACAATCCCCTACGCTGAGTTGCGGAATTTCATGACGGCAACCAAATATAAGCCCCTCCACAAGCCATGTGGAGGGGTAACAAAGAAAGTGACACAAAAAGCGCCCTACATTTGTAAAAAGGGCGATTTTCTAGAACTACACCTGATTTATAGACATTTTGCTTGAATCTGTCTGATGCTATCCCTACCTATGGGTATATAAAATGCCTTGGGTTGAGAAGTTTCCGCATTCGCTTACACCAGATTACAGGTGCAAACACATGCACGCACAAAAAGCCCCTCACAGCGCATTCACAGAGGGGCTATTAAGCAAGGGGCGGGGCGGGCGATAAAGGGCGGTAGTGACGGAACAATAAAATCTGTCAAGCTGTCTTTTAGGCTACTTTAATATACTCTTGAAAGCATATGTATTTGAACGCATAATTATAAATGAACTGGGTTGTTGAATTTCATGAGGATTTTGAGCCTGAGTTTGACAATTTACCAGAGTCGGTGCAGGATGAATTGCTTGCCCATTCTGGTCTGTTAGAGACTTTTGGCCCTCAACTAGGGCGTCCACAAGTTGATACACTCAAAGGCTCTAAATATTCCAACATGAAAGAACTGCGGTTTGAAGCAGCAGATGGTGTGTGGCGTGTAGCGTTTGCTTTTGATCCAAAACGGCGTGCCATCTTATTAATAGCTGGTGACAAGTCTGGCATGAGTCAGACTCGTTTCTACAAGCAACTTATAAAAAAAGCTGACGCCCGGTTTAGTTCGCACTTAGCCCAGTTGGAGATTCAGCAAGAGGGAGAGTGAATTACCTATGGCGACAACTTTGAAAGAAAAATTAACTAAATTATCACCGGATCGTCAAAAAAAGATTGAAGCACGAACCGCAGAGCTTGTGTCTGAAGAAATGACCAGGCAAGAACTAAGGCAATCACTAAAATTTACTCAAGATCAAATAGCGCAAATTCTTCAGATCGATCAAGGGAATGTTTCTCGAATTGAGCAACGTACTGATTTAATGCTTTCTACTTTACGTAAGTATATTGAAGCTATGGGAGGCGAACTACAGATTGCTGTTAAACTCCCCAATGGTCAAATTGTTACTCTAGTAGGAATTTTTGAAACTGAAGAATCCTCACAAGACTCTTCTACATCTGAAACTCTAGTCAGTTGTTAGCTTATACGTTGTATGCGCTTGATATCCACAAGAATTAATAGATATGGGATAGGGGAAAGAACCGTGCGATCACAGCTTCACGTTTAATGAATAGTCTGTGGTTATGTTATTTCTAGTAGTTACCAACAATAACTACTTGGCTAGCTTTGATTGAATCAATTTTAGTTGCTGCGGCGATCGCACTTCATACGGGCGTATATTGCGCCCAAAGCGGTTGCCCGGTTGGCGGTTCACTTCTGTCTACACCGCGTCTACACCACCGTATTGAGTGCTGCCTGACTTGCCAACAAGTGCGTCAAGAGGTACCTTTTTTCTGACAAACCCAAGATCGCGTACGCTCATCAAACATCCCTTCTCTAGGTTGCTTCACCAGGTTAACAACCCTTTTTTTCTTTGACGTTTGGGATTGAGTCATTGGTGAATATGAACGATTTTTTTAAGTATTTGTACTTAAGATGATTGGGAACGTTTCATGACAAATTTAGCTGAAATAATCACATCGAATCACGTTTTAGCGCGTCAAATCCCAGCACTCAACAGAAAACTATAGTCACAGTAGTTACTCATTCTTACACGGTCGCAACGCACAATCACGCTTTGGCAACGCAACTATATTCCTTTTGTGTCACTCCGCATACACA
The DNA here is from genome assembly GCF_000517105.1 of Fischerella sp. PCC 9605. GTDB lineage: Bacteria > Cyanobacteriota > Cyanobacteriia > Cyanobacteriales > Nostocaceae > PCC9605. The sequence continues at coordinate 6,343 of NZ_ALVT01000034.1, forward strand.
CTTGAGTAACGCACAACAACGTATAATAACGCAAAAATCCCTCGCCAAAATCATTTTTTTGACGCACAGTACGCCATATTCTCGCGAAAGTTTTTAAGGCAGATTTGGGTGAATTCCTTAAATAGCAGTCTCTAATTACTACAAAATACTACCAGTGGAAACATATACACCCGCTGACAACGCCACCACTGTCCCTATCCCTATCCGTGTCGATTTGATAAGGCACTGTCGAGGCATTAGTTTTTCGATTGGGGACGTATCACCACCGCTTCTCTAGGTTCACCAAAACTGCTTTTGAGCCTACTTTTGGCTAGTTCCTAACACGAAAAATACCACCTCGTTCTAAAGGTGGCATTTTGTGAATGGTGATGAGGAGAAAAGCACAGCAGGTGAAAGCACATCCATCGATTCCGGTTGCGACCGCCTTGGCAGAGATGGAATTTTCACACCTACTTACCTTGCGAGCGTGGGAGCAACTAGCGCTAAGTGCGACTTTTATTAGAATCAGGATGAAGGGGGCCTTTGCGCTCGTAGCCAAGATTAAGATCAACCATTTTAATATAATTAATGTGAGCAATCCAAACATCACAAATGCGTTCGCCCAGCTTGTAAGTATCCAAACTGGCAGGAAAATGAACCCCACCATTCCAAACAATAGGTATGCCCTCTTTTTGAAAGTGCTCAGTTAATTCCTGGTGAACAAAAGCCCCAGTCCCGCCACAAACAAGAACTTCATCCAATACGGCAATATTTCTAATCCAACGTACCAAAGCACGGCTGTACTCGCGGCGAACAACAGACACTGAATCAACAAACAGCTTTAAATCCGCCGCAATTTCTGAGTGCTTAGACTTGCGCGACAAGCTCGCAAGTGCTTGTAAATTGCCGCCACTTGCCGCTACCAAAGCTTCAAGTAGGAGTGGATCATCTTTGGACAAACCCACAGCAGTCAGTTGAGTGAACCTTTGTACAACCCAACTCATACCTAAATTATTGGATTCAGCCTGAGTTTGTCCGCCCTTCTCAATCAAGGTAAAACTGGCATTGCGATACCCAAGCATCAAAATACCAATCTTTTTTTGAGCGTAAAGCTCCCCTAAACTGGCTCGGCGGTAGCTTAAAATCCCAGAGCCTTCAGCAGACACATAAAAGTTCCGTAATTTGACCTTCAATTTCCTAGAAGGGGTAATAATTCCGGACTTAAGAGCCGTTGAAAACTGTTTTTTTAAAGTTTCAGCGTCTTTAATTTCCCCAGGCGGTAAGAGCAAATGTATAAAAGCATCAGCCTCATTGAAATTAAATTTCCGGCACGCTTGCCACAGTAGCGATGCCAGCTTGGGCAGAGCGTACCGATACTTCGACTCTCGTAGAGATGCCGTGCCAGCGAACATAGTTTTGGACAAGCTGCCCAAAACATAGTATTCACCAGCAATCCCCACCCACGCAGAATCAACAGCGTTGCGATCCACACTAATACCAGTTACAGATTCCTTCTCGACATCTGCCACCTGCGGACTCATCGTCATTAACTCTGGGATGCCTGATGGATAGACTTGTGCAATCGCTTTAGTTAGGCTACCACCCAAGTCACAAGTTATAGCCAGCTTATGAGAACTGGATTGATCAGTCATTTAAATCTCTCTTAAGTGCTTCATTTACTGCCACCATGTCCGCAGTCGGCTGAAAATTTAAATCCCAATCATCCTCGTCATCCGGGTGATCAACAACCTCACCAGAATTCACTTTCAAGGCGACCTCTTGAGTCTCGATTTTAGACAACACAATCGGATTGGGCAGTTTTGACGGCAGACTCTGTTTGGAGAGTCCACAAATTTGTGGAATAGCCAGAGCTTGAGCTTGTAACTGACTAGTAGCCCAAATAGCAGCTTCTTGTATCTGTTGTTGATTCTGTTTATGAGCAAGCATTGCCATTGGCAACCAATAAGCTCTCAAAGCCAACATGATCGCTTCAGTAGAACTCATACCTAAAGGATTAGAGTTGAGATAATTGATTAACTTGCCATCAAGACAATCAAGTGAACGCTTGAGAGAAATTCGTTCCATCTAAGTAATTAGTAAGTGATAATCATGACCAAGTAATGACGGACATTAATAGCCGTAAAAAACGACAATTAAGAACATAAAACCACAAAAAGCGCCCTTTTTCTGATTAATAGCAGAGAAATCTGTGAAATTACTGCGAATAAAAGCGGCTTGTCGGCGCTTTTTACCGCTAATTGTCACTCCGGAGTCAGCTTGCAGCTACCAAAAAAGGAGATTTGTCAGGTGTACCATGATGAAAGTGTACTCATTACACTTATACGCCTGAAGAGTGGTCGAAGATCATTCGGAGGGCGCACGAGGAACACAGAAGTTTTGTTCGCCCTTCGGGGGTTTGACACACTCGTTGAAATCGAGAAAAAATCAATGGTGGCTTTAGCAATTCTGCGCGTTGAGAAATTAAAATCTTTCGGTAATGTCAGCGGCAGTGAAAAACATACTGCCCGTTTACAAGATACCCCAAATGCCGATTCCACTAAAAAAAATATCAGGCTGATTGGCATGGAGGATGGCCCACCACTAGAAGAACTTGTGAAAACCAAGATCGCCAACGCCACTAAACACAAACCCCGCAAAGATGCTGTGCTGTGTAGTGATATTTTTCTCTCGGCATCACCAGAATATTTTCGCCCCGATTACCCATCAAAGGCCGGTGAGTGGGACAATCACCGGATGTTGGACTTTGCTAATGCTTCTCGCACTTGGTTGATTAACACTTATGGTGATAAATGCGTTAGGGCTGAGTTGCACTTGGATGAAGCTACTCCTCATATCCATGCTTATGTTGTTCCCATCAACGACAAGACCAAACAACTGAGTCACAAAGAAATGTTTGGGGGTGATGGTCGTGCTGCCAGTATCAAGTTGTCAAAGCTTCAAGATAGTTATGCTGTTGCCCTTGCACCTTTGGGCATCTCCCGAGGGGTTAAGGGCAGCAAGGCAACCCACACCAAAGTCAAGGAGTATTACCAAGCGGTTAACAGTGAACCACTCACCGCCATCTGGGAAAATAACCATTTAGCACCCACACCATTTGAATCAGCTAGGAATTACGTTGCTAGGATTCAGTCAGATGACCAATTCCAAGCGATTAACCACCAACTGGCTGACCGTAAGTTTATGGCACAACGATTAGAACGGGCTGAGCAACGGGCTAGAGATAGTGTACATGAGCGGCAGAAACTAGAAAAACGGGTGCAATTGTTGGAATCTCAGACTCTACAACTGCGCGACTTGCCCTTGGAGGATGTCGCTTGGGAGTTGGGGTTACATCACGATCGCGGAAAGTGGAGGGGTCACGGACACATTATTAATATAGATGGCTCCAAGTTTTACGACTTTGCACCCTCACAACACAAGAGTGGTGGCAGTGCGATTGACTTGGTGATGCACGTTAACCAGTGCAATCTCACTAGGGCAGTCGTCTGGTTGCATGAGCGATTTGGTGAAGCAGGGGCACAACGAGCAGCGATCGCCCACGCTCGAAAGATGACGACTGAGATTCTCCAGACTGAACCTCGTCCCCAATTCCAGCTACCAGTTGAGGATAAAGCAAAATGGTCAGCAGTTGCTAATTACCTGACCCATCAACGTGGCATACCCCAAGATTTTGTACAACTTCTACACAGCAAAGGTCTGGTTTATGCTGATGACCAACAAAACGCTGTGTTCGTGATGCGGAATCTCGACAACCAACCTAATGGTGCATTCTTGCGCGGAACACGAGGCGAGAACAACACATTTAAGGGCTACCAAAAACGAACCTCTAGACGTAATAGCTGGTTTCACTTCCAATTTGGTGGTCACAAGAATGCGACTGTAGAAAAAGTTGTGCTTTGTAAGTCGCCCATCGATGCTGTTTCCTTCGCCATGCTGGAACATCAGACTAGAGGAGATGTGCCACCAATCAGAACAATGTACATGGCTGTTGATGATCTTAAAAGTTTGCCCATAGAGGAATTACGGCGTATTCCTCATGTACAGGTGGCGTTTGGCAATGATTTGGCAGGAGGAGCAGCAGCAGGGCGTGTTTTAGAACTACTGCCACAGTCCAAGCCTCTCAATTGCACGGCTACTGATTGGAATCAGCAGCTACTCGATTATTGGCGGCAGTTACGGCAACAGCGTGGGCAGGAGGAGGATTTGAGTCTTTAAAGAGGCATGACAAAAGGTAATTGGTACAGCAACAATTCAGGCTCTAGTTACTGTTTGTGACTCTAAATAATCTAACCATTCGAGAATCCAATTCTTATGGGGAGAATCCGGTAGCATCTCAAGCGCCAACCTAAATAAAGCAGGAGAGATTTCCCCCGAATCCCATAAAACCCTTAGCACTTCACAATCATCGCACGCAGCTAACATCTCAGCAATTTGCGGTGCAATTCTGTTTTCTGATGCTCTTGTAGTACTGCTGATTACATCGGTTTTGGGTAATGACTCTGGCTGATTTTGCTGGTACAAACTCACATTAATATATAAAGATTCATTTGAGTTTGTACCAGGTTCTAGCGCTTGCTGGGGCTTGGTTTCGGCGAACTGACTTTTCTCGTTTGACCACCGAATTTTTAGAGCCGACCAAACGGCAGCTCGGTCGGGGTCGGTCGCCAGTTCTTCATCAAGCTTGTAGTATTTAATATTCTTTTCTTTCTTGATATAGGCTAGCCCCAGCCCTAACCTGCCTAGAATTCTATTGGCTAGTGCTATCGGGTGAGAATCCTTGGTAACGGTGATCCTTAGCGCAGTCTTAAGTAGCTTCCTAATGCCAAGAGCCTTTTGCAGAAATTTCTTGCCCTCTGGCGACGAGTTGCAATACTCTGCCTCTAGGTCTGTGGGGTTAATCCACTCCAACACGCTACTTTTAATAATTGCTTCAACTTTGGGGCCATAGGTTTTGATATCCGGCAGGAATGGTACACCCTTACTAAATTGCTTTAATTTGTGCCGCCATTCCTGCTCATCCTCATATTTAATCGCATCCTGGTTTAAGCACCACCAGTGGAGCTTTGTTTGATTGAGCCAGCGGCGATTGTCCTTGTATACTGCCTTGTAAAGAAAATCGGCTGTGAGTTCCACAGAAGGCAATTCTCGCTTTAAGAAAGCTTTTGTCGCTGCATAATCCTCATCAGCAGTCCGGGCTGGTTTGCGTTTAATTTCAATGGCCTCTTCAAAGGTAATGTCTTTGGCGATCGCGGTCCGAGTGGCATCATGGTGTTTGATTTCTTCCTTACCTTGCCGCACGGCATCTGCTGCGGCGGTTTTCTCCTGTGCTCCAAAGTCGTTAACCCTATGACCCTCATCAATTAATTCTTGCCGTAGTTGTACCGCTAACTGGGAGAGGGAATAATTTCGTCTAGCTACCTGCTGACAGTAAAGGTCAATGTGGGGATTATTCCAAGTGCCATTTTCCCCCATCATTCCCTGCAATACCTCAATTAAATGAGGCAATAATTCAGCGTCAGATTGTGCGTTTTCTGCTTTTTCCCTGGCTAGAGTTATAGCCAATTGAACTAACTGCGTTGATGTTTCGTAATAATTAAACAATTGGTGTTTGATTTCTGATGGCAGGTAAGACGTAGATTCGTTTTCGGTATTAAGCGCTCTGGCTTTACACCAAACAGTACGCGGTACTGCCGGCCTTACCCTGGCTAGCATCTGCCGTGCTTGAGATGGTTCTAGGTTGCCAAAGCACAGTCCAAAAACGTGAGCGAAGTATTCAATGTCAATAGAGCATCCCACGCCCAGTGATGGGGTGTAAATCAAGACTTTCGGCTGAAATTTTTGAATACTTTCATTGGGTCGTTTGACAAAATCTTTTCCAAAATCTGTCTGAGTAATCTTAGAATCAATCCTGATTAACCCTCCTTCTTGTTGCAAAAGCCAAGGAAATTTTCTTGTTAGATGTATAGACAAAGCTTCGGCTTCTTTCTGATTATCTAAAGTGATGGCAATCGGTCTACAATTTGGGTCGGCTAGCCAAGATTCTATCTGGCTTAAAATTACATCACGTTTGCCTGTATAAAAGTCAACTTCCCAAGGTTCGCCTTTGAAGTCATGGCTAACAATAAAGGGCGGGTATCCAGGCGCAATAGTTGTTAAATAATCAAGAGTTGTATCTGTTAAGTCGGCATCTGCCACTACAACCAAGCCACCATTGTCTAGGCATTCTCTTAATTTATGCTCAAGAGTATGAAGGATGAAAGACCGTCTGTCGCGGCAAGTTGAGCTAGTAACAACGTGATTTAGTCCTAGCTCTATTTCATCAATTACTACTAAGGTATTTGACCAATCACGACCAAAGATTTTACCCAAACTATCCCAACATAAACCAATTTCGCCAATGTTCTCTAGGATGGTAGCTGAGGAGAATTTCGCTCCCTCAAATTCCGTCTTGGCTTCAAGATCGGCGTCTTCAATCCAGGTAAACTCCCATCTAATCGCTTGCTCTCTACCAAGAGCGATACGGGCATTAATGCTTAAAAAGTTCATCCCTAAGCCCTTATGCCGTATACGCTCAATTTGTGGCTCTAAGGGTGTTTGATTGTCTTGAAGCTTTACAGCCTTACCAAGGATTTCTAATTGCTCTGAGGCTAGAATAGGCACTGATGGTTGAATAATTCTCTCTGACCAATACCCACAGCAATGGTTCTTGATTTGTTTGATTTGGTATGATTTTCCACTGCCTTTAGGTGCTTTTAAAGCCACAATTCCACTGACAGGAATTTGACCAACCAAGTCAGGTAAATACTTCTTCGACGGGTCACAAACTAAATCAACTGGGTAACTGAGAGTGTGTAATTTCTTTTGTACTTTTGCTACTCGTTCTTGATAGTCAAGTTGTGTCAAATTGCTAGCTTTTGTTCTGGTTTCTAATCCTCCCCACTTAACACAAAGTTCTTTGAATTCTGCCGGAGTCAAAAAACGAATTGATTCGTATCTTTCTGGCTGTAATTCGTCAATGTCGCCGAAAGTTTTATCGACCTGACCCCACCAAGCAATGCGGCAGGTGTAACCCAACTCCTCAAAAAATCTAAATTGCTGTTGCCAACGTTCGGGTACACCAGAACGATTGACCACATCCCCAGCGTCAACAGCAAAGGTGAGAAGCTTAGTTTGGTACTTGGCTGCAAGGTACTCTACAGCTGATGCCGATATTTCGGGACTAGTGTTAAACCGACCACTAGCAGCGCCAAGGACGGGAACACCCAAGCGATGACGAACCAGACTGGGCTTGATGGTTGTTCCTTCAGTTAGCCAAATTGAGTTAACCAAATTTTGACACAGTGGCTCAAAAATCCCCAGCGGTAATTCCCCATTTAAATGAGAAGTTGCCCCTTGTGGGTTTTTCTTTGTGGCACTAGTCAGCCATCTATAGCGTCCATCAGTAGAGTCGTGTAGACGCACTTGGCAACCAATTATCAACCCATCGAAGTTGTAGATCGGACATAAGATGCCGTCTCCAGGAACATTAAGAATTTGGTCGCTACCAAAACCGCTTGTCAATATCCCGGGTAAGTTTGTGGGGTAGCCAATTCCAACTTGATGAAATTGGCTAACGCTTTTGTAACAATCAAAGTCAATCTGCTCACTTGTAAAGCCACGCTCCAGCAGTTTTGAGCGATCGCCCTCGGTCAGTGTCAGCCTCGCCAATAATCGGCGATACCACCTGTCACGCTCGACTGCGCTCAGTTGCTGCGCTATTTGCTGCTGCTTGCGCCGCTGTTGTGCTGCCCTTAATTCCCGCCTCTGTTGTTCTCGCTCCTGTTTGGCTTGCTTGGAAAATGCTTCTGCCGAGGCTTTATACTGCCAGAGTCCAAAGCCCCAAACATCCTCACCTCTGTAAACGTAGCCAGTCGGGTTAGCCCCGGTGTCGCGGCAAAATACCAAGCCGGTATCATTGGACTGACGGCAACCTTTACTAACACCACCGCAGATGGGGCATTCGCCACGCCGAAATAGGGTAAAGCTGCTCATGCTGCCTCACCCCTTTTTTTAGCGTGATTATGCTGCTTTAAGTACTTGTCATGTTCGCTAATACTGTGGTCTTGTGCCATTTTGGTATCTCCGATGATGGTTTTTGTCCATCGGAGCTACCCACAATTAGGGCGCTTCTCTAGCGGTGCATTAACCAAGTGTTACGCTCAAGTAGACGCAGAATCTAAGATAAATGCCTTTGTTTCAAATAAAAAAGTTCTCAAGGGAAATAAATAACCCAGTAAAAGAAGAACTTTTTTCTGAAATCTTCACCACAGTCAAAGTTTTAGTCCATTGATACACTTGGTTAAAGCAAGAGCTAGCTTGGCCTCTATTCGCAAACACTGTAAATTGAAGTTGAAGTTTGATTTTACGGTTATTTGCCTGCCCTGATAGCAAAGAATGTGTCTGCGTGTGGGCAACTAGCCGATTTCTTAATGTGCGATTCGTTGGCTAGCCTGCGGATATCCACGAATGTAGAAAGCCAGCGATTGACGGCGATGAAGGTAAGGTAAAGCAGGTTGTAGCTGGAAAATTGAAGTGTTCACGGTTTTTCCTCCTGATCGGAGGCATCCAGCTGTTAAATTCTCCATAGATTTTTGCGGCTAATACGATTCGCATCGCGCTTTTAGTTCCGCTTTCAACAAGGAGTTGAGAGAATTTGTAGAGCCAGATGCCTTTTTGTCCAAAAAAAAGCATGTGAATCTCCCACCCCTGTGTGTTAACATATTGTCAACAGGGGTAGAGTCGTGAAATTTCGTTAGCTTCTAACAGTTTGGTGTATCTTTGACCTCCCAAGTCCTTTCAACACCAATACTGATGTACTAACGGCTCACCTGTGAATTATAACTAGTTAAATACTGCTTTGGTTGGTTTACCTCCTTTGTCGTAAACTGACGTAAGTTTTTGCAGAGATGTTGTGCCTAGATTAACATTTTTCTGCTATCTCTTCAAAGAAAAGTTGTTGATGAATTTATTTTGGCTAATACTGAGCGAAAAATTTCTTTTCAAATTGCCAGAATTCAAGTAGCAAGCGAATATTAGCCACTTTTATCTATTAAATTAAATATTAACTTCCCGTTCTTCCCTCTCTTAGTAAGTTATATGCAGCTAATAAGCTCTCTTTTCCGATAACTAAAAGTTCTGTTTAGTCACCCTTCACCTCGACCGTTGCCATTGCCAAATCGTCTATCAAGTCGCTCTAAAATTTCCTGAATACGTTGGTCACTACGAGCGATCGCCACTGTATTTTGAGCAATCAATTGCAAGCACTCGACTTGTGTTTGGCTTAGTGCTTGCATGGTGCGTTCGGTGCGTTCAGCTTGTGCTGCTGTTCTCTGTTGTTGTTCTTCGATTCTGGTTAGGGCCTCATCGTGGCGGTCAAGCTGTTGTTGCTGTCGCTCGGCTTGCCTTGTGCTGAAGGAGGCTAGTTGTTGATGAGCAATAGCTAGCTCGTTCAGGATTTGATTGTGGCTAGCCAGGATGGCTTCGATACTGTCGAGTCGGTTGTTTGGTGGTTGTTGGTTAGTCATCGATTTTTAAATCTAAATGGTGTATACTAACTCGTCCTCACCGATTTCAGTGAGAGTTTTTTCAGTAATGATGTCTGCCGCTACTGCTAGCTCAATAATGACTGCTGTGTCTGCAACAGACCAGTTTTTGATTTTGGCGATATCTTCTACTGATAGTGGTCTAGGATATTGTTTTTGTAATAGTTTGTGTAAACTTTTTAGCTTAAGTCCCAGTTGTTGGGCGGTTTCGATGTCAATCATTCTTCGGTGTCCTCGTTTGGGTTTAGGTGAAGAGTCATTTCATCAAATTTTTCGATTATTTGTAAATCAGTCATTCCAAAAATATTTATTCCCTTGCAGTGTAAATAAGCAATTTTCAGACCAAACTCGACCTGTAAATTTTCTGAACGACTAAATGCAGAAGCTAATTCACTTATAGCTAGTTTTACTTTTGGGTCTAGTCTATAGGTGATAACGCTTGATATTCTTTTACTTTTTGGTCGTCTTTTACGTGGTGTTTGGTCGGACACAATAAATACAGCTTGCATAATGGTTACTTAATAATTCTGCCTTTACAGATACACTACAGCAAGCAGTTAAAATAGTGCAACCAAAATAACATCACTAAATTTAATTGAATTGGTGTATTTCTATAAGATTTAGTGTAGCTAAAATGGTTGCACTATTTTTAGTTTGTTTGTACATTGATAACTATGAGCGCAAGACAACCTCGCCTCAACAATCCAAACAATCCAAAGCTTGAGAGTGGAAAAGGAACTCCCCACAGGTCACATAGGTGTACTGGCGCAAGTTCCGAAACTGCCGACTTGCAGACATGTCAACTTTAATTGGTCTGTGCAGATTCCCACAGGCGCAAGTTCCGAAACTGCCGACTTGCACAGCTATCAAAAAAGGCGATCGCCTTCAAGCTTACGAAAAAGCGATCGCCCCTCCAACCCATCAAAAAGGATTGAACTTATATCATGCCACGCAAAAGAAAATCAGAACAACCCCAAGACCAATTACAGCAAGCTATCGCGCAAGTATCTGATGAAGAGTATGTCCAAGAACAAACACCTAATATTCAAGACCAACTACCCGATACACAAGAAGATACGCCGGGGTCGCTCTTGGTTCAGGATGAAGCACCTATTCAACAGCAACAACCGCAGAGTGACCGGGAAGATATCAACCAGGAAGAGATAGAGTACAGTCCCCTGGTACGCAAGCTTGCAGCTATTGCATCTCAAGAAATAGCGCTAGCACGTGAAATTAGTGCTGCCAAGAATGAAGCAATAGTGGACATTTTGAGAAATGGCGATGAGCGCTTGCTTGAACGGATTGATGGAACGCTTAATTATCGCCGTCGCGAGTATTCAAAGGTAGTAGAAGATTTGGGAAAAGGGGATTTGTGGTAGTCCCCGGCGTCGCCACAACAGTACTTTGGCTAATTTTCTTTGCATTCGTTATTACCACATTTATTTTTGGCGTACGGATACACATGAACCGACAGCAGCAACAAACCGATAAGAATCAATTGCAAACTCAACAGCAGCAACCGCAACAAACTGAGACTCCTGAAGAACGACAAACACGAATTGAGCTAATTAAGCAGAGAGGATGGCAATGATGACATTAGAACAAGCATTAAAAGCTGATGAAATCACCGCTCAAGAGGCTTACGAAGATTTAGACAAACTTGCAAACCTACTGTACGAATTTCGACTTTTGAACCCACATACTTTTGAATTTTTCAATCAAAATTGTGTGAATCAAGCCACATTTAACAATGCTCTTGATGCTCTTTCTATAGCAGTAGATGAGGTAAATGAATTGGCGATAGAAACAGACCCACCTCTACCTACACCAGAACAAATATTGGAGATTAAAGAACGCAACAACCAAACCGTAAAACACGCTCGTAAGTGGACTTTGATTGACAATTTCTTGTTTGGAACTTTTTTCACTAGCCTAATTGGGGCGGGTATCGCTGCTACTGTTGCGATTGCTTCCTGGGGGTTAAACGAAATGGCGAAGGGCGGCGCTGATATCAGTGGTGGGAGAGTAAATTTCTCCAGAGTTGGTAATGCTGCTAATGGAGCTATTGCTGTGGGTTTAGCTGGTTTAGCTGGCTGTGCGGTAGCTGGACTTGGATTATCGATAGTTAAGGTGCGAAATGAAAATGGTTAATCCCACCCAACTGTCTCCAGATGCTGAGTATCGTATCAATGGTAAGTTCGGAACTTGGCGCTACTCCCACATTGTTAAAGGTTTGGTCAACGAGCGTTATGTATTTTGGCGTTTCACTTCAAAAAATCGACGCAAAACCATGTCTTTAAGCCGAGATTACGTAGAACGTTATGTATTTGTTGCGGAGTAAAAATGAAAACACCAACAAAAATTGAATACGCAGGCTATGTGATTGAAGTTACAAAAATCAAGTCTTTTTATTGTTACTACATACGTGGGCTTGATTTAGAAACTCACGAATCTGGTTTTGCCACTCCCAAGCAAGCACTACTTGCAGCCAAGACTTTTATCGATGGGGAAGACGATATTCCCTGGTAAACAAGAGTGCGATCGCGCTCCAAAACTGAAGTGCGATCGCCCCTTCTTTTCTTTCCCCGGGTAAATCTCCGCCGCAGAAAATAACGAAGACTACAAAAAATAATTATGCCATCAAATCGCAGCAACAAAAAAGGTGGATTAACAGGCTCAAAGCACTTTCAGACACCTGAAAACAGTGCATCCATAGCTCCATCATCACCAAACACTTCTACTACTTCCACGCTCCCACGCAGCAATAAAACAAATCAAGTTAGACGTTCTGCTAATAGCAATTCAGTAACAGGCACGGACGCCTTGGGCATCCTTGAACAAGCTAAATCATTTGCCTCTGGCTACGGCGTCCAACTAATAGATTTAGCTTCTGAAATGTCGGGAGATCCCTACTCTCCTTCTGGCACAATTCCCCAGATGGAAGGCGCTGAAGCTGCACAGAAGAAACTCATAATTGAAAAGCAAAATAATGCTCTAGAGGTACGCCTAGAAAGAACTAAACAGAAGCGTAAAATTGCTGGTATTTACAAAGAGGATCTGTCCCTGGTTGGAGACTTAGTTGATATTAGAAAAGTTGGTTTCGATGTTGCTAAAAAGTATGTTGGTTCCGAAATTTCTTACGTTGATTTTCAAACAGAGCAGTCCAAACTTGAAGAACATCAAGAATTACTCCAACAGCAGATTATCCGGACTGAAGGTGTTCGGTCTCTGACGCCAGGAATTCAAACTGAATGGGATTTGAAATTGCAAAAACAAACGCAATCCAACCAACGGCTACAAGAAGAGATTCAAAATACTGAATTAGCCGCACAGTCGAGACGCGAACAAATTCAAGCTTCAATGTTTTAGGGGTGTCAAATGTCAAAAATTCATTACTCCAAAGTTGGCAATTTTATCTCTGGTGCAGCGGGAATACTTAGCGCAGTTTCTGTTTACTCAGTCTTCAGCAGCCCCGATATTACGGTCAAGAATTTTGCGCTAGACCTTGCAATGATTTCTGGAGGAGTTTCAATATCTTCTTATATAGTCAGCAAAACATCGCAAGATTCGATTGATTATCAGGTTGAAAAAATTGTTGGTGAATATCAATCAAAATTGAATTCATCACAAAAAACCTTAGAAAATCTTTCAGCTAAAAATACTGAAGTCTCCAACTTAGTCAAAAAGCTTCAGGAAGAATTAAAAGAAAAGCAAGAGGTTGTGATTCAGTTGCAAAGTTTCACTCAGGCTTTCAAAGCACAGACTGAGAAAAAATTAAAAGAGCTAAACGCTAAGTTGAATACTGATGATACTCGGATCAAGGATTTTATTGCTGAATTGAAAAGAGCCTTTTGGCAATTGACCAGAGATAGAATAGCTTATGATTACGAGCGACTGGGTGACTTAATTACTAATAAATTGGAGCGCCAGGAATACGAAAATATCCACCCTCAACTCAGAGATTTTTATGACCAACTAAAGTCCAATCATAGATACCACTGTGAATTACTATCGAGCATCAATGAAATTGACACTGAGACTATCGATATAGCAAAACAGCTAATTGATATCTTCTTTAAAGTTTCTGATCAATGTGCAGCTTTAAAGGTTCGTCTACGCAATTTATTGAGCTTAGATGACCGACTGGCTCTTAATGAAGCGTTGGAAGAATTAGTAATCCGCCGCGATCCCAAGCAATTTATTCCAGCCGAAAAAGCGCGCTCTGCTTTAGATCAGCTTCATCAAGGCAACATGGAGGACATTCAAAAACTCAAGGATAGCTTTAATTTGAACAAATCTAGTTTTGAAGAACTCAAAGAGCAAGTTGCAGATTTACTCACTCTTATTGACAGCAAAAACCTTGAAATTAACGAACTCAAAGAGAAAGTACGAGTACTCAGTCTACCTCGTCAGTTCTATGGAGGGTCAAACATTCCCAACAGTGGAAACGCAATCATCAAGTATTACTACGAGCGATACGGCTATCATCTTGATGCAGTTCATTGGGAAGAAACTGAAACTGGCTACAAATTACTTTTCTCAATTCGCAAAAATCCAGGATTGACCATTGATGATGTCTATGCCGAAAATTCCAGGCAGCAACTAGCAGCCTTCACCAATGCATTAAAAGGAAAATTGCCAGAGTTTGATTTTAATTATCAGCATTGTATTGTCACGCTGAGCGTTGTCCTGCGACCTGCCGTCAAAAAAGACAAGTCCCGTGAAGAGATAGACAAGATTTGGGTTCCTGTAAATAGATTTGAATCTTACGTAAAAAACTGGGAGCGGGTGAGAATTACCGCAGGCTCTACTGGAGGCAAATCACCCACAGCCAAAAATCTTGCACTGGCAATCATGAAAGCCCGTCAAGGACAGGGGTCTATCCGGCTCTATGACCCTCAACACGGTTCCAAAAAGGATTACTGGGACATGCCCAAAGCAGGCACAAGCCATGAGGATAATGTCAAAGGTATGAAGGAGTTAGTAGAGGAACTTAACCGACGTACCAAATCGCCCGACGATCATCCTTTTATCCTTTATATTTTTGATGAGGTGGACTCAACTATTGCCCAAGAACGTGAAAACCAGGGATACTACCACTTTAGGGACTTGGTGACATACACGCTCAAGCAAGCATCGCACCAAAACCTTGGAGCAATCTTCATCGGGCAAGCATGTGACGCTAGCACTATACCAGGTATGAGTTGGAGCGACTGGAATAACGCGATACAGTTGCACATTGGGGCTAATGCAGGCACATGGCTAGACAAAGCCAAAACTATACCCAGCGATCAGAAGACCAAATTACTGGAGCAGTACGCCAAGATTCAAGAGTATTGCGATCGCCAAAACGAAGAACTAGGCTTAGACATTTTCACAGACGCTACAGCTTATAGGTTTGCTCTGGCAGTTCCTTTAACCGGATTGCCCAAGTTCATTCAGTTGCCTGACTTCGATACCTACGACTACTCTGACGTGATGAGTACAAATACTCAAAAAGCTTTTTTTTCTAAGAATTCAGAATGGGTAGAAATTCAACAACAAAATAGCGTTGTAGAGCCAAAAATACAGTGTCCTCATTGCGGTTCCGATGATATATACAAGAACGGCAAAACTACCAAAGGGGTTCAATATTATTCCTGTAATGACTGTGATAACACGCCGAAAAAGTGGACTGTAGAACAATCAACTAATAGTAATTAGGGAAAAATAGACTGACTGAAGACCGAGTGACACCTCTCAATCATCCCTCGCTCGTCACCCGACACAGGCTGAAACTCTTGATTTTACGTGGGTGATTTCACCCAGTGATTTACCTATGTGGGGGTGCGGGGGATTTGGGGGATTTCACCCAATTACTGTTATTTGAATTGTAAGTAAGCTTTTGATATAACTTCTATTAATTACTTATTTATTGTTAGTAAATAACGTTATTAATTACTATAAATAATTAACTGTTAGTAGATTATATTAAATACTTACACTCAATCAAGCTATTAATTAAACAGACAATAGTAGATGTTAGTTAAAACCATCAGCTATCGAGTCGATTTTATGATAAATATCAAAATTTTATCGGATATTTTATCCTAAATTTGGGATAAAACCTTGACTAACCCCGTGATTTTATCCTAATATTGGGATAATTAAGCCTAAAATAAGGATGAAAATATGGCTGAAAAAACAACTCAAAATCCAACCCTCTTGGTAAGTGCCGATCATGGTAACAGAAAGAGAAAACAGAAAGTTACTCGCATAGGTGTAGGTGAAAAAACCAAAATCAAGGTATCAGATAGTGGGTTGCAGTTTACTCGTGAAGGGTTTGAAATCGACCCTGCACAAAGTGATGTGTTTTACTGCAAACATTCCACATCTAAAACATGGCGTGATAAATGTTGGTACGAAACTTCTAAAGGATTACACCCATACGATTTAAACGGTAGTGAGTTGTGTTTTGGTGATACTGGTAAAAGTGTGATGGCATTACCTCTGTTAATCTCTGGAATATGGGACGAAATAAAAGATGGGGATGTGGTAGCACTAAACGCGAGTGTACAAAACATTCACACTAACCGCTCACCAATGACAGCAGAGTTGGAAGGAACTCACACTATTATCTGCAATGGTAAAGTCAAGCGAATAACTATCCTAAAGCCTGATATTTACACTGAAGGAGTTGGAGCGCTTCTAGTCCAAAAGCCTAAACGCGATGATGTCTCTATGCTTTTAGACTTGGGAGGGGACACGGTAATCGTTTCATTCTTTGATGGCGTCAAGTTACGTGGTAATGTCACTGTCACCCCTGGACTAGGAGTTAATCAATTAATCGCGTACGTTCGAGACCTACCAGAAGTCAACACTATATTAGGTCGTTGTCCCTACAACAATGATGAAGCTTTAGAAATTATTGAAGGTAGAACAGAGAAAGATTTTACCCAAGCAATTGAAAAAGCGGTTGTTTGTTGGATTGACCGGATTAAAACAGCAGTGTTAAACACTCTTAGCTTTGAGATGCACTCCTCTAATAACCGCTATGCCATTGGGGGAGGGGCGGATATCAAAGGAGTTGAAAAAGCGCTTAAAGCTTTAAAAATTGATGTAATACCATCACCTCAGATGGCTAACGTTACTGGATTACATGACAAACTACTTAACCAGTACGGTTTAACTCCTGTTAAAACTACCAAGAAGGCTAAAGCATAGGAGTTGACCAATGGCTAAAACAGAAAAAAAGCGTGTTTATGTTTCTGAGTATTATCTACAGGTATTACGTAAACTTTCACCCGTTTACACCCCTATGAATGATACAGACTTAGTTAATCATGTGTTGGGTGCAAAGATAGACCAACTACTATTGGGCAATCCAAACATAGACGTTTCAGATATCCAATCAGAAGATGAAGACCGAGTTTCATTAGACGACGAACTTGATTAAGGAAAAATAATGAATGACTTAGAAATCATTGAAGCAATTAAACAACTCATTCAACTCAACATTGATGAGTTAGAAGCTTTCATCTCAGTTTGTGAAAATGAAAAACTTAAAAGTGCGATCGCTTTTTGCTGGATGATCATTGCTCCATTCTCTCACTGATATCAAGATTGATATCACAGCGCGGTTTGCCACTTTATATAAGCCAGATTTATCAATAGTTAGATGTAGAGAATTTTTCGGTGGCTGAAAGATAAGTTTGGCTTAACTGAGGTCAGTTTGGGGGTAGTTCTTCACGAAGTAATCGGGTTTTGGGACAATGTGTACTGTCCATTCTATGTCGCGTACACCGGACACTACCAGCGAGAGTAAATGAGGCCACCACCCCCAATTCGTCTACCCAATAAGCATTACAGGTCTAGAGAATACCTTACACCAAGCGAGGTGCGATTGCTTCTCGATGCCGCATTAAATCGCAAGGCTCGTTATTCTCACCGTGATTATACACTGATGCTGATGATGTTCCGCCACGGTCTAAGGGTAGGGGAAGCTGTGGGTAATAACTGCGGGTTGCGCTGGGATGCGGTGATGTGGGGGGAGCGTCAGATTTTCATCACCAGGGAAAAGGGCAGTGATTCTGGGGTACATCCCCTGAGAGATGATGAACTGGAATTACTCAAAAAGCTGAGAGAACAGTACCCTGATAGCAAATATATTTTCGTTTCTGAACGTGGTGAGGTGATGTCCACTGATGCAGTGCGGAAGTTAATCGGGCGGCTGGCAGTGCAGGCAGGGCTTGATATCAAAGTTCACTGCCACATGATGCGCCATGCCTGCGGTTATTATCTGGTGAATCAGGGCTATAGCACCAGGGAAATTCAGGACTTTTTGGGACACCGCGATATCAAACACACTGAAAAATATACCAAGCTGAATGCTCGACGCTTCCTGAATTTTGATTGGGGTGATTTGTAAAATGTCGAGAAAAAGTAGGTTTTGATGAATGTTTAAGACGCGCGTTCGCTCCGGCGGCTGCGGGAGCAGCCGGAGCGCTTTAGCATCCGCGCAGGTCGGGAGTTGGTCAGGCGCTGTCTAGCCCTTATGGGCGCTGCCCCCTCCACGAGAGATTTTGAATGAGTTGAATAAATATAAGCCGCAAAGCAACTTATTTTTGCTCAACCCCTTAGTTTGGCTCTCAAAATATTTTAACCAGTTATTGACATTCAATAACCAGTTAACTTAATATATAACCACATGGAAGTTCGACTGCATACATGAAAAGCCTAACACCTCAGCAATACTTTGAAAAAATCAAGCTCCTACGCACCCCAGAAGAAATTCAAGTAGTTTGTGAAGAATTAACCGATGCTTTGTTTGGCTCTAGCAACTACGCACCCAAAACCCGCGCCAACATGCTGATCGCCTACAACAAAGTAATTAATGAAGGTTTCAGTAATGATGACTTGGTTGAAGGTGAGAATGCTTTTATCTACACCAAAGATGATGGAACTCTCTGGAAGCGTCACTTACATTTCAAGTTCACCGGACTAACAAAGGACGAATGGAAAGAGATTAACGCTAAAACCATTGTTTTAGATCGACTCGAAAATCGTCGTGAAGTCAAAGTATATCAGTACCTGGAAACAACTTGTAAGTTGTTGTTGAGTGACGACCCTCACTCGTTAGCAGTGGGGTTGATTGCTGCTAGCGGTCGCCGTCCAGTTGAGATTCTAGCAAGGGGAAGTTTTACTCTAGCCAAAGAGCTACCTGAGTATCTTAAACACGGTTATTTTGTCAACTTTCGCGGTCAAGTCAAGAAGCGCGATTACGATATGCCGGTTTCAGAACGGGCAGAATATCGCATTGGTGTTTTAGTTCCGGCTGAATTCTTTGTGGCAGCATTTGACCGCTTTCGCAAGATGCCCTCAACCAAGGAATTATTGCGACTATTAAAGGATGAAACCAAAAAAGGCACAGATCCAGAAGTCATCAACGACATGATAGAAAGCCTGAGGGGTGGATCTCTGCGACGTGTTGTGGCTAGGGAGTTTGCTAGTTTCTTACCCGCTCGATTTGGTGAGGCAGAAGTTAACAATAAGTCCTTAAGAGCGGTATATGTCCGATTGATTACTGACCGCGATTGCCCCAAAACAATGGCTGACATCTTGTGGGCTTCTCGATCGGTAGGTCACTTCATCGATAATCAAAAGCCCGATGATAGCCAGTTACGGCATCTTCTAACTACCCTTGGCTACTTCGATTACTACGCCCTTGAAGAAGTGCCTTTCATAAGCGCTCCAAGCAAAGAAAAAGAAATTTTGCGGCAAGTCAGAGTCAGTCAAGAAGCTTTTGAATTTATCAAATCTCTCCAGGAAAAATGGGATTTACCCAACCAGCAAGCAGTAATTGATCAACTAATTAAAACATCACATGAAGTTGAAAACCTTAAAAAGCAATTACTAGAAGCACAAGCAAAAATTACTCAACTGCAACAGGAGCAACAATCAATGTCAATCACTCCTAAGATGGATTCTGAAATTCGTGCTAGTGACTCGCATGAAATTACTTTGAATCAAGACGAACTTGAAGCGCTGATTGAGCGAAAAGTTGAGGAAGTACTAAATAAACGTCAACCCCAACAACCACCCTCACAAACCAAAACCTCGCAACAAAACCAGACCCCACAAAAGCCCTCTAGAGACTGGGAGTCTATATCTAGCGAGGAACTCAAACCACTAAGAACGAATGGTGCTGTTGACGAGAAGATTCGCCGTGCCTTTTTGGCAATAACCAACTACAACGACGCTCAACCTAGCAATGCCTCTAGATGGGTAATCAATAATCAAGCGCTACGTCAACTTTCAGGTTGCAATGGTCAAAGAGTATCGTCATGGATGGCGCATCACAAAATATCAATTGATGACCACAACAATAAATATGGTTTGGGGCAATACCACAACAAAGGACGCGGTGACATCACAGAAGTAATTAGTTGGTAGTGAGTGCGATCGCCCCTATGCCCCATTGCCTCATTCCCTCGTGCCTAGCTGGTATGGGGGATTTTCGCTTGATATAAGCTGCATTGCATATTTTCCCAGATACTATAAGCAAGATTAATTGCTTAAGCGGTTATAACCACTTAACCGGATTAAAATAACCAGTTATATTATAGATAACAGGAAGCGAGAGAGAAGAGAGCAGGGCTTCCGAAAGAATTCAGAACACTAACCCTCTTCTGTCAATCCCCGAAACGGAGATTTTGAGAGAGTCATTTTATCCACTAGGAAGATAAGGCTTAAACTCATTCATAATATCTACTAATTCCAGCAATCCTTGCATTAAATTAGGAATCGGAAAAACCAATAACCAAGGAGTTAATAAGCACAAAAATATTTTTGGTTGTACGATTAAACGTAAATTATTTAAAATATTTTTCCATCCAGCTTCGTTCTGCCACCAACGATGTCGATAAAATTGAGCATTTTGGTGAGCGGGTAGAGAATTTTGTTCTAGTTTTGAGAGTTTTTTAAATACTTCAGATTGTAAGCTCACCATCAGATAAGTACTAAAAACAATCTCCCACCCTTCGGGTTCGCAGTCGCCTGCGGAGGGAAACCCTCCCGCAGCGCTGTCTCACCATTTCTCTATCTCTTGATAATCAGTAACGCGATAATCAGACCAACCCAGTTCATTTTTACTCTGTCTAAATCCATATTCAATCCAAGTTCTCAAGCCATAGGTATCACATTCCATTCTCTACTTTCCCAAGATTTCCAATATACTGTCTATCTACAGCCATCAGTAGTTTTACCCTTCTTTCTATCTCCTGTTTCATCTATGCAAACAATTATTGTCTCTTCCTTTAATGCTTTTAATAGTATCTTCAACCTTCTGTTTCTAACTGCCTTTGCTGACCTTCGATTAATGTGTTTTAAAAATGGCGAAGCCTTTTTAAATTATACGGGCGCGCCCCCTGATAAGCTCGGGGTGGTGGCACGGAGCAAAGCTTTGCTCCGTGCTAGGCTTCGCCATTTTTAAAAAAGGAGGAGACTGTGACCACGCTGAACTTGATAAAAAATGGTGTAATGCTTGAGCATTTGTAGACCCTACCGCACGTGCAATTGCTGGTAGGCTTTTTCTCTTAATTTCAGAAATCATCCCCAGATGTAAAAACTTAAAACACTCAAAAGTTCTTACATCTCGAAATAGATCTTCATACAAAGCACAGTACTCATCAATGAATGATAGCGTGGCGATCGCCTCTCTGGCTTTATGTTGTAATGCATAAGAGTGATAACTCCATCATTTACAGCAGCTTTCAACACTTCTGCTGATATTATACTCTCGGGGAGTGACAGAATAGGGCTAATCTTAATCGCTCAAACCCTTATTTAGAATGGCTTACAGCCATTCACACTTTTGTTACGAAAGATGTGACGAAAGGATAGGTATTCTCTCTGTAGAATAGTCCTTTTTTTTACTCTCTTAACCTTTATTTACTTATCGCGTTGCACATCTCGTGGGGGCAGTTAACAAATTTCAAGACATTTTTCTGGCAGAGAGAGCAGATCTTCATAAGTGGTGTAGCGATACATAAATGCTGGTACTTCGCATGCAAGTTTGAACAAAGTAACCATCGACTCGTCAGGACAGCACCCAGCATTAAGATGATGTTTTAAAAAATTTCTAAACGCTTCAGCTGGCGTGAGCGACGAGAACTCTTGTTCCTGCACCTTCTCATCTGGTTCCAGAAAGATGATGTGTGTTGCCAACGCAGGTTTATCAGCCACTACTTGACAAGCTTTATCCGCCGACACAGACACCTTTCTCAGGCTGCCATTATGTGTTTCTCGTAAGTGGACAGAGCGTGGAAATGGTTCGACTAACTTTGTGCGCCGATGTATGAAAACAGTTTCATCAGTTAGCAAACTACATTTATGGTTGTTAACCAGTGCGAGTGTAGTAGTTGTTTTGCCACTGCCCCGATTTCCTAAAAAGATCAAGCATTTCCCGCTTGATGTCTGTACACTTCCAGCGTGTAAACCGATAAAGCGGTTCCGAAAAGGCTCTACAACTAACGGCGGAATCGGAGGTTCGAGAAAGGGCCAGTCAGACTCAGCTAATTTCCCCTGTGTATGCACTTGGACACCAAACAAAGGCTCAGTATCTTCAGGAGGTCTAGTTCGGAAAAGATAGCGACCAGCTTTTTCCCAGTCACAATCAATTACAACATCCGGAGTATGCGAGGGAATGCAGACAACTGGGGAAAAAGTCGCAGCAATTCCATCTAAACACACCTTGTACTTGCACCTAATCAAGATCTGACAACCAAGCAGAAAAAGAGTTACTTGATAGGGAAATTCATCTATCTGATTGATAAAGTTCATCGTCTTAATGCTTCCTTCAAGGACAATGATTGATGCTGCTCACACCTTCCAATTTTCCCTACTAACTCTGGAGACACCTTCACTAAATACTCAGAGGAGGCATCCCAAACAAATGGCTCATTCTGTCCCGGTAGAATGAAGAGCCGCCAACGATGAGCTAAAAAGGTTTCAACTGAGTCAATCACGCTAACTGGGTGTTGATATGTAGTTTCAGTTACCTGCATAACCTATTGTGAAGAAATAAATGACTGTTTCAACCTGTTTGCTAATGCCAAACTCATTAAAAATAGCCTTATCTGAAACAGCGGGAGTCATGAATACGCCAAGTCCTTGAGCTGTAGCAGCCAAGCATATACGCTGTCCAATCTGACCTAGCCCCAAAATATCTAGTTCATAGCGGGCAGGATTACTAAGATCGAGTTCTCTTTGCAGCCATATTGCAGCTGCCCCTGCTTCCACAAATGGTTGACCAATTGTTAAAGCGCGAATTTCCTTTCTAGTTAACTGCTTATTCAGCGAGATGAATTCCTTATTTTGCACATTCCATTGGTAAATCAGAGGTTCGAGATCTTCAACTTTTAATGCATTAACGAACAGCCGTGTCAACGTTTCGGATTCAGGAACAATCTTGAGAGAAGCCTCAAACAGTATTTTCTCGAGGGCCCCCCTTGAAATAGAGGTGGATAAAAACTTTCGTGTTGTTTGCCTTTTCATTAGAGATGGAACTAAGTCATGAGGAGGGACTGTCTGTAAAGCTGCCACTCCCCCTCCAAAGCACAAATCAGCAGATTGCAAGCTTGCAGCCCGCACCTCTAAATGTGCCAGCAGGGATAAATACCATCCATGACGCACCCAGAGATTAACACCTGAATAGAATTCTTTGCCAATCTCGACGGGCAACAGCGCTCCTCCCTCACACAGTTTATTTATGTTTGCAACTGTCGCTCCTGGAATTGCATCGAGGATACCCTCAACGGTTGTAATTCGATCGCCCCGAGTAGAAGGTAGACAGTGAGTCAAGATATTAAAATCAGAGAAGTCAATTTTAATTTGGCGTGGTTCTGGCCATAGGACACGTCCTGTTAAGCCTCCCTCTTCAAACGTTATATACATACCAGGGTTGGTTAGATGTTTACCCGAGTTGTCTTCGTCTGCAACCTGTGGAGTTTTACTCAAGGGAAGTTTTACATTGTCGATAGACTCTGGATGACCAGCCAGCACCATTGCAAGTTCAGGCTCTTTAAGCCAGGAAAAATCGTGAGACACACAAGTTGGTGGGGATACCACTCGGGTAGCTACTCCCCAGTGACCCAGCAACAATTCGAGAGTCTCAACCACGTGACCAGCATCTAAAAGTACAGGTCTGAATGATCTGATATCACGATAACGCCACATGGGACGCTCTACCCGAGACCTAATTAGGAAACCAAGAACATCCTTACTCAACAAATCGAGGAGTGATTTCTCGTATTCCCCCACCAGTTCAACCAACGCATGACGTTTAACGTCATAAATATATATACCTCCCGGAAGTTCCGTATAGTAGTTGTACGGTAATAACACTACTCCCTCCGTAGGGTGTCTGGCACCACCTGAGGGGCTAGTTTTGCGCAGCCAAGGTCCAAATTCACCCCCTGATAATTCGCCAATTGGACCGAAAACAAATCGCAGGATGGCGGAAAATGTTGTCAGACAAAGCTTTTGAGACTTAAAATTTTCATTTTGAAGAGGATTGAGGTCTTGAGGTGATACAGTGGGCAATTCGTAAAACTGCTTGTTCTTTTCTGTAATCCTTTCCGTAATAGTTGGAGGAGGACCTCCTTGGCATGCGTATTGACGCATTAGTTCTAAGTCATTTTTTCTCCATTGTGAATCAAAGTAGTCAAGAAAAGGATAGTCAAGATTAGCAAGTTGATAGTGCTGGATGAATGTTGGCGAATGGTTAGAGTGTTGTGTTGACGAATTTCTTAATAAATCACACTCAATGAGCTTATGGATTTGAGCCTCTGTAATAGGTATGCCAGCATTTAATAGATCGGAACTGGACACAGGATGATTAGATGCAAGCGCTAAAAGACCTACAACTTCAGGGAAAGAATCCTTCCCAATGGCAAGAAAAGCCTTGCGTGTCTTTGCGTTAAATACAACCCATTTGCCAGAACCATAATGCGATGGTGCATAAAGGCGATTCTGGATTATGAATATATCTGGACTGGTGAAAAAAATTTTTTCAGTCATAGCTAGGCTTCTCTTGACTGGTGTTTTTGAAAAAGCGTGATGTGAGATTAACTACCATCATCACCCTTTTTGGCTACAGTTAATTAATTCTTATTTTTATTTGATAACTTCTTTTTTTATTGGCTTGTCAAAGGCTAGAGATAAATTAATTCGATGCGATTCTACCCCGGATTTAGCAAAGTTTAGTACATCAGTTTGGTGAAAAGTGCTAGCATCAAATAGAATTGCACGATTGCATTTATAGCTTATAATGACCTTGCCTCCTTTCGTTCGTTTATTTACGTACTCCTCATACCAAGAAGGAGACGACAATAGCTCAGTGGACATTTCTGTTAGATCAGCCTTTACATCAAAAAAGACAAGTCCTCCCCTGGAAGGCTCTAAGTTATATTTCTCAGGGGTAAGCCAGAGATTTAAGTTAATTCCACTGCGATCGGAGTGAATTCGTCCAGGAGTATTCTTGGTATACATGAGAGCCCAATGGGTAATGAGTTCATACTCTTGAAAAAGTTTTGGACAGCATACTTTCAAAGTTTCTGCAATCGAGAATATTTCAGGAATATCCAGCCTACTGTTATGAAGATGCTGGCTAATCCAATCTTTGTAACGCCATCCCCAATGTTCAAGTATTTTTCGGTGTAGGTACTCGCAAGCATCAGGCTCAAGGAAGTTGTCGATCACGGCGTAATTGTAAGGAGCAGAAAATTCGTAGGCTCTTTGAACAGAAACCCAATCGTGAGAAGCTACAACATCAGACTGTAACGTATTCATAACAAACCTCTATCTAAATTGAAACCCTCTTCTATCACCTTGGAAGAGTACCGAAAGATGAATAAATGCTTGTTCTTAGTTCTAAAGGTCTAAGAGCAATCGCACAGAGGCAACAACTTACTAGACCAAGATTCCAGACATCGGTTACAACTGAGGGTGATAGGAGAGGGATAGTTACCTGCAATAGGCAGTCAGATACTCCTCCAACAATCTTAGAAAGCTAGACAAATGTCTTGCTAAATTTGAGCATATTGAGACTTATGTCTAGTCTAAGGATTTCTGGAAGCGAAATTTGAGCTGTTTACTGCAAGCGCTCGTAAAAGGTAGATGGAACTCGCTCACTAGACTGAAGCATAGATTTCATCATTGCAGGCAGTTCTTCAATCATTTCCATACCCATTGGGATGACAAAGGAGATGCCATAACCTTCTTTTTCAGTTGGCTGCTCAATGATGAATTGCTGCAGTTGCTCATAGGTCAAGAAATAGGAAGCTTTGCCATCCGGATACTGAATCAGTACAGAGGGTTCTTGGTTTGGAACCGAGTTATAGGACGGAACTTCCACCATTTGTTCTGCACCCGGTATGCTGAACGTTACCACCGTAGTATCCAATTGACTCCAGGTTTCTGAACCTACCTTATATGCATCCATTTGCTCTGCAGGTAGCAGATATGCACGTTTGCGAATAGGGTCTTGAATGAGCACATCAGGTAACTGCTCAAATACAGGCTTAGACTGCTGTTGAATCTTCTCGAAGGTTGAAACCATGTCTTTTTCTCCTGAATGTTAACTTGAACTTTTACCGCTCTGCCTAGTCCATTCGGCTTAAAGCAATGTTGCGGAAAGCCGCACACTTTCCTCTAAGCAAACGGCTTTGTAAACCGATTCCAAACTAGTGGGTAGTTTACGTAAGCTCTAAATAAATATAGCATTCTTACCCTAATTAAATAAAGTTAGGGTAAATAAAATTTACAAATGTACCCTAAAGTTGCCGTTTGCTAAACTGATTTTGATGGCTGAGTAGGAGTGCGATCGCACTCCAGGTAAGTCATTGCTATTAGGGTGTCTACCTCTCGGCAGGCTCCCACCAACGCACACATATGAAGATGATATCGGACTGGAAGTGACGCCACTTAAACGGGTACTTATTGGAAATTAGCCTTAATTTCAGTGGTTTTCGGCTTCGTGCGATTTTCTAGAAATTTTGTAGTATATTTGTAGTGTTAAACCAAAGGAGTTCATCGGTAATGGCAGCCGTCGAACTGGAAAACTTACGCAAGACATTTACCCTTACTCAAGGTTGGGGAAGAAACCGCACACGGAGAGAGATTGTCGCCGTTGATGACATTACTCTGAGCGTCAATGTGGGTGAGGTGATCGCCTTTATTGGACCCAATGGCGCGGGAAAGTCCACCACCATTAAGATGCTCACGGGTATCTTGCATCCTACATCCGGGACGGCTTGTTTGCTAGGACTGAATCCTTGGAAAAATCGGCGTGAACTCACTTATAAGATAGGGGTGGTGTTTGGACAGCGATCGCAACTGTGGTATCACTTACCTCCCCGTGACACCTTGGAATTACTGGCGCATATCTATAACATAGACCATCGAGAATATATCAAACGCCGCGATGTGCTTGTTGAGCGTTTTGACCTGGCACCGTTCTGGAATATCCCAGTGCGTAAACTTTCATTAGGTCAGCGGATGCGTGCTGAAGTTGCAGCTAGCTTGCTCCACGCACCGCGATTGCTGTTTCTTGACGAGCCTACCATTGGTTTGGATGTGATTGCCCGCCAAGAATTGCGCAACCTTATTCGTGAGTGGAACCGCAACGAAAGGATAACGGTATTTCTCACCAGCCATGATGCAGGTGATATCGAACGGGTAGCGCAACGGGTAGTAGTAATTAACCACGGAAGGGTGGTACTCGATGACAAAGTTTCGGCAATGCGTCGCCAGTACCTTGACTCAAAAATTCTCAGCGTAAAATTTCATAATTCAACTCCCCAGATCAACCTACCAGGTGTAACCCAACTCAAGAAGACCGAGTATGTCCTCAAGCTGGAGGTGAATACCCGCATTACTCCAATAGAAGCGGTGATGAGTCAAATTCTCCAAGCAGGTTCAGTGGCTGACATTGCTATTGAAGACCCACCTTTAGAAGAGGTGATTGCTCACATCTACTCTCAAGCAGCGCCAATGCAAGGAGTTCAGAATTGATGAACAATATCATTAAATATGTGTGGATTGGCTCGACGGCTGCTCGCTCCAACCTGGCTTACCTGGGAGAAGTAGCTTCGAGGGCTATTTTCCTGTTTGTCATTCTCTACATCTTCCTGCAACTGTGGCGCGTTACTTACGCTGAGACAAACGCAGAACAGCTGGGAGGTCTAACACTGGCTCAGATGCTTTGGTATCTAGGCATAACAGAGTCGATTGTGTTTTCAACTCCAGCAGTTGCTCAAGACGTAGATGAAGATGTGCGGACGGGGGCGTTGGCAGTGCAATTAATCCGTCCCCTGTCTTACCCGTTGTATCGCCTATGGACTACCCTGGGAGAGCGCACCGTGCGCTTTGGACTGAATATTACAGTGAGTGTGGCGCTGACGCTACTATTTGTCGGGTCAATACCCTTAAGTTTGGAAGGCATCTTGCTATTTGTACTGGTACTGCCACTTGCCTTTGTACTGGATTTTTTAGCAACGTTTTTGGTGGGCTTGGGAGCTTTCTGGCTGGAGAATACTACAGGTTTGATGCTCATTTACTCGCGCATCACGATGATTTTGGGTGGGATGCTCATTCCCTTGGATTTGCTACCCGAACAATGGCAGCCACTATTGCGAACTCTACCTTTTGCCAGTATTGTGTACGGTCCGGCTCGTTTGTTCGTGCATCCCGACTTAGCGTTTGCCAGTGAATTGCTAGTGCGGCAGGGAGTAGCTATAGGCGTGCTGGGTTTACTGGTAGCTTTTGTGTACTGCACCGCAGTTAAATGCATTCACGCGAATGGAGGATGAGATGTTTTGGCGTATAATTTCCTATCTCAAATTAGCTGCGGCATACATTCGCCTTAACCTGAAGGCTCACTTGGAGTATCGCGGGGCGTTTTTCACCCAAGTACTGGCGATGGTTCTCAATAACTTAGTGTGGGTAGCATTTTGGGGACTGTTTTTCACACGCTTCCCAGTGCTGCGCGGCTGGACTATAGAGGACGTAATTACTCTCTGGGCAATGGCAGCGGCAGGTTTTGGACTGGCTCATGCCATCTGCGGTAATGCTTTGCAACTAACAAGTTTAATTGTGCTCGGACAGTTGGATGTGTGGATGCTCTATCCGCGTACCCTCCTACCACACTTATTGCTGGGGCAGATGAATGCTACATCTTGGGGGGATATGTTATTCGGGTATGGGGTCTATCTGTTTTTTGTGAAGCCGGATGCAGTACATTTGGCGCTGTTCACAGGATTGACAATTTCAGTGGCTGGGGTATTTGTCGGCTTTAGCGTGTTAACAGGGAGTCTTAGTTTTTACCTCGGCAATTCTCAAGGGCTAACACAGCAATGGCGAAATGCCATGATTACCTTCAGCACCTATCCAGCAACCTTGTTTGAGGGATGGGTGAAGCTGCTGTTGTATACTTTGATTCCTGCTGGCTTTGTCACTTACTTACCTATTGAAGCACTGCGGAGGTTGTCGCTGATGCATACCTTACTGGCGGTAGCTGGGTCAATTGCGGTACTATTAATGAGCGTAGTTGTGTTTTACCACGGTTTGCGTCGCTACTCGTCAGGGAACTTGATGGAGATGCGCGGCTGAATTTATTGCCTATATATTAGCCCTCTCTGAAGAAACACTTTGCGTAAAGCTTATGTAGTAAGGGTTAGAGAGGATTGAGTATTTTGCGTATCTTGAGAAATTGGCACAAGTAATAGACCGAGAGCATGGGCTAATTTCGGTCAGATTTTTTAGGACTTGCTCGTTGTATTTTTGCTCATAGTAGTCCATGCCAGGGTCGCTATATTGTCCAGCAGTCGCCCACATTTGGTAAAATAAGCGTGCCAGTTTATGTGCAGTAGCAGTAATTGCTTTGGGAGCACCCAAGCGCGATCGCAAGCGGCGATAAAAAGCCCCCAAAGCAGATCGACTTTGAGTTAAAGAAAAAGCAGCCATGCGAAATGCTTTGGCTGCGCGATTTACAACTGGGCGAGTTTGGGAGCTTTTGACTTTACCGCCAGTAATTTTTTGACCTGGACATAAACCTAACCAACGAAACCATTACTTAATGCCCATCTCAAGAACCCATCAGCAAACTTAACTGACATAGAAGTAACTGATGTGATGCACCCACTATTTGGGCGAAGGTTTGCAGTGATATCCATATCAACCCCGCCAAGTGGTGAGGGTCATGCGTAAGTAGCCTATCGAGGTCATATGCGCTTACGCATTCCTTTATCAGCAACCCAATTAGCTTCTCCCAAACAGTATTTACGTACTAAGTCTCACATTAGAGAGTGTGACTGAGTTAGTCACGTTTAGCCAAACAATGTGAGGTTTTATGTCAATCCCACCCCGTGAGATCTGGGAACGCCTCACCCCAGCACTCCAAGAAGTAATCACAGACGAACTACAAACCGTCTTCCAGGAGGTAATTTATGAGTATCTCAAGCCTAGTAACACTCCAACACCTGAACCCGCAAAGCGATAATCCTACATTCGTCAGTCTACCCCCACATCAATTAATCAGCAATCAGGAGAGTTTGCGTCTGCAATACGCTCTGCGTCAGCGAGCTATAGAACTGGGCTGGTCGGATAATAACATTGAGGTAATTGACACTGATCTAGGTATTACCGCCGCCAGCGCAGAACAGCGACCAGGCTTTAAAGAACTGTTAGCCCAGGTAACTTTAGGATTAGTAGGGTGTATCCTCTCTTATGATGTTACTCGCCTGTCACGTAATTGCTCAGATTGGTATCCCTTGCTGGACTTGTGTGGGTTACAGAGGTTGTTTGATTGCTGACAGAGATGGGGTTTATGATCCATGTAGTGCCAATGGTCGATTATTGTTGGGACTCAAAGGACAAATTTCCGAAGTAGAGTTGCATACGATTCGTTCCCGCTTAAGTGCTGGGATTCTTAGCAAAGCCAAGGCGTGGTGAACTGGCACTCACCTTACCTGTGGGTTGGTTCGTGATGAACTGGGAGGGTGCAGAAAGACCCAAATCGTGAGGTGATTAACCGAATTAACTTAGTGTTTGAGATTTTTGGGCAACGTAAGTCAGCTTCCACAAGTTTTGCAGACGTTCAACAGTGAAGGGCTGTTGCTTCCACGGAGAGATCGCTTTGGTGATATTTTTTCTGGGCGCAAGCCTAGCGTGGCAAGTATCATCTCAATTCTGAAAAATCCTGCCTACGGCTGGTGCATTTGTATAGTTGGAACGTACACGTACTCTCAAAACGTGTTTGGTTTCAAATCACCCACAAACAAAAGCAATTGCCAATGGCCGAATGGAAAATCCGAGTCAATGACGTATATCCAGCCTTACATCAGTTGGCAAAACCCTACGAGCGTAATCAGGCACAGCTTATGGATACATTATGCTGAGTATGACCGCAAATAAAACTCGTGGTTCCCTCGCCCTGGTGCAGCATCTACTGCATGGGATAGTTTACTGTGGTGAATGTGGTCACAAGATGGTTGTCCAGTACAAAGGCGCAACCCGCTATATTTGTAACTCCTTACGGCAGCAGTATCGTGGTGCCCTGTTTGTCAGTATATTCCTGCTGATGCAAATTGATGAGTACGTAGTCAATTGCTTTTTTAGAAGCTTTGTCAGTTGTAGAGCTAGATGCTTATCACAAAGCTGTCAAAACCCAACAGCAGTCTCAAGAGACAGTGGAACGAGCGCACTCTCACCAATACAACGTTTACAGTATCAAGTAGCACTAGCAGAAAGACAGTTTAACCGGGTTGACCCGGATAACCGATTGGTAGCGGCCGAACTAGAACAGCGTTGGGAAAACGCTTTACGCGAACTAAAACTTGCCCAAGAAAACTATGCTCAACGTCAGCAGCCTCAACACAGTAGATCACCTACCAAGAGAACTCAAAACTGCTTTTATTAACATCTTGGACAAAGGCTCCCTGAACTTTGGGCACAGTGGCACCTTGACACAAGTGCAAAAAAAATCTCTGCTACGCTGCCTCATTGATAAGGTCGTCATTCATCGTGTTGCACGTGATACAGTTCGCACTCGGATTATTTGGAAAGGTGGTGACACTACTAATGTTGACCTGCCAATCCCAGTTGGTTCATTGGCTGAACTCACCAATGCCCAGGAATTGGAAACTCAGGTTGTTAGTTTGAGCCAACAAAGTATTGATGACCAAGTTATCGCTCAACAACTGACGGCCACAGGTTATCGAGATCGCCACTATATGCAAAACTCTCCTGCCCAGTACAGTCAAAACTATCCGGCTTAAACATCATATTTTTCAAAACCGTAGCCAGTCTCATCCCCGCGAGATTTCGGGTTATCTTACGGTTCCTCAAGTTGCCCAGTCTTTAGAACTTTCACCCCACTGGATCTACGATCGCATTCATAACGGAACGATCGCCATTAGCAAGGATGAATCAACCGGGCTTTATCTGTTTCCTAACCTTCCCGATACACTCTTACAATTCCAAAAGCTCAAAGCTGGAGAACTCCAGAACTTGCGTTTTTGAAAGGAGTATCAAGATGCCCAATCAAATAATCAATCATCCTAATAGCCGATAATTGTCTCCCTCAAACGCAAGCGAACAGCCCACCACCCTCGTTACCAGGTTCAACCTGGTAACGAGAATTAAGAGCCTCGAATGAGCCAAGATATCAGTATTGGGAGACATGCGATCGCCGTTTTGATCACCTCATAGGAGATATTTATGTCTTTACCGTTGATCTTGCAACCAGGAGAGGGTGAATCAGTCAAAATTAAAACCAATACTTGCACATTCAAAGTAACTGGCAAAGATACTAATGGTCACTTTGGCCTGTTTGAGTTTGTGATGGAGCCAGGTACTGAAGGTGCAAGCCCTCACTTACATAAACAACTAACAGAAATGTTTTATGTTGTCGATGGTGAGGTAGAACTTCTACTTGATCGCCGCAAGGTAATTGCATCGCCTGGGACTTTCATGCTAGTTCCTGAAAACACTCCTCATGGTTTCTCAAATCCTGGACACAAGCCAGCTACACTGCTGATTATGTTTTGTCCAGCAGACTCACGGGAGAAATACTTTCAGGGATTAGCAGAACTGACAAAGGATCATCGGCAACCAACCAAGGAAGAATTAATAGAATTGATGCAAAGGTTTGACCAATACTTAATACCCGATCCCACCATTAAATGATTGTCATTGAAACACCCCGCCTTATTCTGCGAGAACTCACTTGGAATGACGTGGATGACCTAGCAAAAATTAATGCTGACCCAATAGTAAGGAAGTTCTACCCCAGCACAAGCACATACGAGGAAACAAAGCAGCAGATAGAGAGGATAATGAATGACTACGAGCAATATGGTTGGGGGCTGTGGGCAACAATTCATAAAGCTGATAACAAGTTCATTGGTAGGTGTGGACTAAAACCTCAATTGGTCGATGAACAACAAGAAGTTGAAGTAGGGTATATGCTCGCAAAAGAATATTGGGGGCAAGGTTTGGCAACAGAAGCAGCGATCGCCAGCCGAAATTATGGTTTCGAGCAACTTGGTTTTCATCGCCTTATATCACTGATCGACCACGGAAACATCGCATCTCAAAAGGTGGCGATCAAGAACGGCATGAAATACGAAAAAGACGCCCAAATGTGGGGCAAATCTGTGCGCGTTTATACGATTTCCAAAGAATAAAAAAGATACTATGTCAAAGCCCTTTACTTTTTTACTTCCAGCGGAACTTTCCGCTAAAGAACCACCAGAGCGACGGGGAATTGCCCGTGACCAAGTGCGATTGATGGTCATCAACCGCCATAATTTTCAGGTTGAACATACTCGTTTTAACGCCATAGGTGAGTTCCTACGCCCTGGTGATTTACTTGTCTTTAATACGAGCTGCACCCTGCCAGCTGCACTTGATAGCTGTGATACCCAGGTAGGTCAGTGTTTAGAAATACGTTTGGCGCAACATCTCCCGGATAATTCTTGGCTTGCTCTAATTTTATGTTCACAAGCAAATTCTGTCGCCTATGCTTAGGTTAACAGAGTGTCAAACATCCAACCCTATTACCCTTAACTGTGGCGGATGCTCTACTACGAACTGGTAATATATCTCTTGTTTTGCCTGGGGGGAGAGAGTAATATCCCATTCCAATATCCCCATCTCACCCAGTTGAATTTGTGGGTTACTGCGGATGAGGCGGACTTTAATTTGTTCGTTGCGGCTAACTGGCAATTGTTCGGTTAATTTCAGATCAGCTTCTTGGTTGAGCAAGTTAGTAACTATTAATCGATAAGCAAAACTAATTCTACGGGTATTACTAATCAATTTTTTGTCTACGTGACGCTCAACTAAATCGCGTTCAATTTTTAATCCTTCGTCGATGCCTAAGTTAACTTTAAACTCTTGCCCTGGTGCGATATTTTCTAGCTGAGTAGTCCCCACAAAGATATTGTCGCGGAATATATTTGCTTTGCCTGGTAACAAAGTCGCACCGTTAGCACTATTTCTTACCTTCGCTTGCAGATACGCAAAGCTTACCAAGCGCGGCATTGCCACGTAATCAAAGCTACAAGGAAAATCATCATTAAAAATCGTAGTTTTATGGGGTGCGCCATCACTGGGTATGTTACCACTGCCATTTAATTTAAAGGTGACAACACTACCTTCTCTGTTTACTTCCGCTACAACAGTCTCGGCTTCAATATAATCTTCATTGAGGTTTTCTAAAACTGGACTTGGCATACCAGCTACAGCCTCTGCCGCAGATAGTTGATTTGCGGTAGGTATAGATGCTAGCCGCTTGCGTAATTCTCTTGGAAAATTTGGTACGTCAATATACCAAGGCTCCAGTTTTGGTGGTAGTGTTCCCAGTCCTGGTTTGGCGGTAGAAAGGGTAAGAGTTACACCCAACCAATCTTCACCTGTACTTTGGGTTACTTCTGCTAAATAGCCAAGATTGACAGCATTACTTGTACTACTTACTCGCAGATCATACAAAGGAGTCCAGCTGGCACGACTGACTACATATGATACCTCTAGCTCAAACTCCCCTGTACCTGCGCTTTCTATCCCCACGCTCAAACTATAACTTTCTTTAGGATGGGGTGTTTGTATAGATTGCAACTGTTGGCGGAGTGTTTGTAATTGCTTTTCTAATTCTTGCTGGCGATTTTTGCACTCTGTTGTGGCGATCGCATATTCGCTATACTGACTTCCGAGAAAGTTGAGAAAATCCAAAGTCTCGCTGAGGCTGAGGCTTTTTCGCGCCAGACTGATCGAAAATTGTTCTTCTGTCTTATCGCGCAAACCTTGGATAAAACTAGACTGTAAGCCTAAAGCATCAAGTTGTGCTTGCAGGTGCTGCCATTCTGCTTCTAACTGTTGGATCTGTTGAGTCAACTGTGTAACTTTTGCAGCTACAGGTTCGGTTGAAAAGATGCGATCGCATTTCACTTCTAGTAACCGTGCTGCTACTTTACCTTTACCGCCAACTCTTACCGACTCAGTTTCTATAACGTCTGGCAGTGGAGAAATTACTAATTCTTTTTCATGTCCTGTTAAGGATACTACACCCCGTCGTGTTACTAGAGCTTTGTCCGAATACACCGTTACAGCAACAATTTGGCTTGCTACTGTTTTTCGCACAGATGGAATTTCTGGGTTAACCACTGCCAGTTTTCCCTTTGTTTAATGGTTTTGCTGGTTAATTTTTAATGTTTACAGGCCTGAGCGTCAAGTAATTTAACGTTAGGGATAAATCAATTTAAAATTGAAAATACAAAATTCAAAAATTTTAATTTCTAGCCCTTAGTGCAGCATAGCAGAAATAATTAATACGTCACAGCGGAAATAAACATACTGTTTGAGAAGATCCAAAAACTGATGTTATCTTCTGCCTTCTTGTACTTGTTCTTCAGACAGGGTAAAATAAAAGCTTGCTCCCCGATCTACAGCTGCCTCAGCCCAAATGTTCCCTCCATGTTTTTGGATAATGCGCTGTACAGAGGCAAGTCCTACGCCTGTACCAGAAAACTCTGTTTGAGAATGCATTCGCTGGAAGGGGCGGAATAGTTTTTGAGCGTAAGTCATATTAAAACCAGCACCGTTATCCCGTATATAGAATGTTGGTGAACTGTTAGATTTTGGCATTGCACCAAACTCAATTTGAGCCTTTTGACGCTGGGATGTGTACTTCCAGGCGTTGGATAGTAAATTTTCTAGTACTACACGCAGCAGAACAGGATCGCCATACGCTGTCAGTTCTTCTTGGATCGTTGTTTCTACTTGGCGATTAGGTTCGCTGGCCTTGAGATGCGCTAAAATTTCTTGAGCAATGTTGCTGAGATTGACTTTTTGCGGCTGAATTTCAACTCGTGAGAGTTGGTGCAGAGACAGCATATGCTCAATCTGATTGTTCATGCGTTCGGCGGCTAAACACATACGACTGAAGTAAAGTTTTGCCTGCTCGTCAATTTTACTGCCGTACTCATTTAGCAACAGCGTGCTATAGCCATCAATTGCAGCTAGTGGCGATCGCAAATCGTGAGAGAGGGTATAGGCAAAAGCTTCTAGTTTTTGGTTCGCGGCTTCTAATTCCGCAGTGCGATCGCGTACTCTTTGTTCTAATTCGTTGTAAACTTGGACGTTTTCCATTGCTACTGATGTGGTGTCGGCTAAAGCCTGAATCAACTCCACTTCTTCTGGAGTCGGCTGATGTGGTGTCGCCCAGTAGTTACCAATCGCCCCAATAGGTGCTTCTTTGCGGATCGGCACCATTACTAAACTCTTGATAAAAGTAGGGTAATAGGCTTCATAAGGAATACGCTCATCACCATAAACATCTTCTATAATTACTTGCTGTTTGTGTCGCATACACCAGCCACCAATACAGACGTTTATTGGGAAGCGTTTACCTTTCCATAATGGCCGAATGGCATTTTCTTCAGCGTAGTAACACATATCTTCCTCGCGCAGCACGAATGTAGCCCCATCCGCACCAGTGAGTTCTCGTGCTGCTACACGCACAATCGCTGTAATTTCATCCAAGCTACGCGCCAAGGAGAGTTCCTGAACTACTTTCACTAATTGTTTCATAGCCAGGTTGTAGCGCTCTAAGTCATTTTGCGATCGCTGTTGCGTCATACCACCAGTGACTGCACGACGAACAGTAGGTACGAGTCGCCACAACTGATTTTTACTAATGTAGTCTAAAGCACCTCGATCTAAATAAACAGCGGCTTCGCGATCGTTAACGGTTGCGGAAACCAAGATAAAGGGAACACCAGGACACTTTTGTTGAGCTGTCTCAAAGGCAGCCTGTCCAGAAAACCCGGGGACGCTACTATCAGACAAGATTAAATCAAAATTACCTTCATCGAGAGCTGCGAGATATTCAGAATGCGTCTTTGCCAGCAATATTTCACATTCCAAGCCATTTTTAACTAACATTAGCTGAATCAGTTCAGCGTCGATAAGGTCATCTTCAAGATGCAGAATGCGTAGTTTATTCATTATTCTAAAAGCAACTTGTGTTGCAAATTTCATCAAACATCATATTTATAGTTTTGCATCTGTCAATTTTGCTTTTTTGAGAAAAAGCTATACACTTTTTTATTGGTACGCATTATTACTAGCCCGCGTACCATTGAATTTCTGTGATATGATAAATTTTGGAAAATGTTTATAATAACCTAACAAATTTACAGATTTTAATAAATTTTAAGCGCTTTTAATTAACTTTTTTACATTTTCCAAACTGATAAGACTGGTAATAGCTATTACTTTTGAATCAGTCATATACATATTATGAATTATTCATTACCTATCTTATAATTTATTTTTATAAAAAAAACCTTAAATTTATAGGTAGCTGAAGTTAAAAAAAATTCAGTTTGCCTAATCTATTTAGATAAATATTTTGTAGTGCAGTTCGATCTGACGAGAAAATTTCTTCCTGATTTTTGTCAGTTACCTCTCAATACGGTTCAGATAAGAAAAATTTGCCCTATTGTGCAGACTCTGTAGAGATACGAAATTACTCTGCACTTCCAGCGCGTAGCGACTACTCTACGAGAAGGGCTACGCCCTACGGAGTAGGGTACGCTTGCAGCGTGCGTGTCTCTACATACCAGGAATTCTGACTAAAAAACCTGTACTGAACTGTAATTGCTTTACCTCCAACCTTATTTTATTGATAAAAATTGATTAGAGGGGTAGGGCAACTGAAAATAGATAGTTTCAGACCCTTCCCACCAAAAATCTAAAATTGAAAATCTCAAACTCTAGTAAATTTAACTATTTTATTGATGCTAATCACAACTAAGAGAAGCAGTTTGTTCGGCAATTTGTTTTGCTGCATCTATTAGATATTCAAAATATGTACGAGCAACGATGGATAGTTGTTTTCCCGATGGATAAACCATGTACCAGTCCCGTTTAATTGGAAAGTGTTCTACATTCAAAATGGTTAAATCCCCAGTATCAGGTAATAAGGTGTGACGAGATAAAACAGAAATTCCCAAACCACCGGCTATGGCTTGCTTAATCGCTTCGTTACTCCCTAATTCTAGCTTTACTTTCACAGTCACTCCATGCTGATCGAATAATTTCTGCACGGCGCGGCGTGTTCCTGAACCAGGTTCCCGCATAATAAAAGCTTCATCAGCAAGACGTTCTATGGGGATATTTTTCTCGTTTGCTAAAGGATGATTAATTGGAGCTAAAACTACTAAGGGATTTTCGAGAAAAGGCTGATAACTTACATCTAAATGTTCTGGGACTTGACTCATGATATATAAGTCGTCCATGTTATTTGTCATGCGTTCCAGAATGCCTTCATGATTTGTCACCTGTAGTGAGATATCAATTCCTGGATAAAGCTGACAAAATGGCCCTAACAATCGTGGTATAAAATATTTTGCTGTAGTAATTACCGCCAAGCGTAATTGACCCTGTTTTAACCCTTTTAAATCTGCCACTTTCATTTCAAACTGGGCGATGGTATCGAAAATTTGCCGACAAGTGGCATATAATTCCCGTCCAGCTTCCGTCAAATACAGACGCTTACCTACCTGTTCAAATAATGGCAACCCTACCGATTTTGTAAGTTGCTTGATTTGCATAGAAACGGTAGGTTGAGTGAGAAACAATTCTTCGGCGGCGCGAGTAAAGCTACCGTGCCGTGCTGCGGCCTCGAACACCTTCAACTGGTGCAACGTCGCTTGGTTCAAGGGTAATTCTCCTCATCTAATGGCAATTGAATTGAGATATAGCAGTTTTACCTAGTCCTTATCCCTTTCTCACATCTGCCTAACGATTTGCCATATTTAACGTTTTGATTATTGTTAGTCAACGCTTAGCGCTGACTGTGAAACTAGGTTCATTCATCAAAACTAATGACATAAATCACTAGTAGTTCACCAAACCAAAATTGACGGTTGTTGAGCGGAGAAAAGTTCAAGGTTAAAGGGTAAGGAAAAAACCCTTTCCCTTTCCCTTTACCCCTTACCCTTTACTCTCCTTTTGAGAGGAAGGATTGGGAGAAAGGTCATTCTATATTGCATAGAAATAAAAACCGCTATAAATCTAGTATCACTGAACACTTGCCAGTCCAATGCGGTAACTTATGCAAAAGTTATGTGTTGTGA
The DNA here is from genome assembly GCF_000517105.1 of Fischerella sp. PCC 9605. Lineage (GTDB taxonomy): Bacteria > Cyanobacteriota > Cyanobacteriia > Cyanobacteriales > Nostocaceae > PCC9605. The sequence continues at coordinate 45,602 of NZ_ALVT01000034.1, forward strand.
ATATAGATAATAATCTATGCTTGTTATTATTAGATAGGTATTTAACTTATAAGTTTGAAAAGTTATTATCAAAACAACAAGCAAAGCGTAAGATGCCTTCCAGCCAACGTTGCACACCTTGAAGGTGTTTTTTGGGGATAGTAACCAACGTTGTACTAACCTCATCCCACTGGGTGTGTACAACGTTTTTCTCTCTGTTCAGATTTCTAGGACTCCTCTGTAATTTTTATGGATAACTTGGATAAATCTGGTAACTGAAGTAACTCTGTTTCGGCAACTGGCTCTTTGATATTGATTGGCAACCTTAATGGTTGACGTTCTTCTAGCCAGCAACTTGCTACTGGCAAGGTTTGCTCTAATTCATCTAATGGTCGAGGAATCACCATCACAGCATTCAGTTCTCCAATGCGTTCTGCCTCGTACATACCAGCTTCCACTGCTACCGCAACGTTTGCCACAGTGCCGCGAATAATGGCTGTACACAAACCCCCACCAATTTTTTCATACGCTGCTAACTGCACATCAGCAGCTTTCAACATCGCATCAGCAGCTCCTACCATTGCCGGAAAACCACGAGTTTCTACTAAACCCACTGCTTGGTTGCTCAAACGACTATAATTGCCGTCTCCTGTTACCGCACTGAGGCGACTATTAATAGGTAATATTACTTCTAGGTTGGGAAAAGGTCGGGGAATAACTAAGCTAGAAATAAACTGATCAAATTGTTTAGCGGTTTGCTCACCAGCTTCTACAGCCAAACGCACATCAGCAATTCCCCCTCGAACAATAGCAGTACAGTGACCACTGCCAATTTTTTCATATCCAACTAGGTGAACCCCAGCTGATTTGAGCATCATATCTGCCGTACCAACTATCGCTGGAAAACTGCGAGTTGATACTAACCCCAAAGCACTATCCTTGAGGTTGTCTCGACGATGCGATGCCTGGACATTGTATGCGTCCATGTGAATTCTCCAGGATATCCAAACTGACAACTTACAATTAACACTTATTCGGACTGCTCGTCAGAGGGGGGTTTGTTCAAGGATTGCCGATGTGGAAACAACGTGATCAAAAGCTGCTGAATACTTCCCTGTCCATAGATGTGAGTACCGATATTGTTTGGCGAGTCAGTGGTAGGCTCTTTTATACCCTCAGTTGCAGAAGACGCGGAGATATCGACATGAGAATTTCCCGTATCTGCCTGTTCCTGTGGCGACCTGTCCTCTTCAATAGAAGCAGAATTGGTGGTGGACGGTTCCGGCTGTTGTGTTTGGTAAGTCGTATCGACAGAATCGGAAATATGCCGACTGGTATCTCCTAGAACTGAACCGGGTGCAACTACTTGTCCAGGTTCCACAGAATAATTGAAAACTGTTGTCGCCGCACCAATGCAAGCGTTTGCGCCAATTTTACCCTCACCAATCATTAGGAAACCGGCTCCCAAGTTTGCTCCTGCTTCTACTTCTAAGGTTCCTTGATGGACTTTAAGGATTGACCCCATACCAATGCAAACTCCAGAACCTACTATGATTTTGCTGTTTGGAGCCGCTTGGAGTATCACTCCTGGTGCGAGAACTGCACTTGGATGAATAATCACCTCGCCACTGATGTAAGAATCAAAGTTGTTGCCCAGGCGCAGTGGCGGCACAGACATGGAATTTTTAACCTCGGAAGCCGAAGAAAATACGATGGGGAGTTGGGGAGGCGGGGTGATGGGGGGCTGCTAGTAAAGAATTTCTCCCTATCTCCCCATCCCCCCATCTCGTCTTTTACTACGGGCGTTGGATAATCAATTCCAATACCCGGCGCTTAGCTTTAGGATCGATACCAATTAAGCGCACGTATTCTCCTTGATATTCGGCGAGGTATCCTTCCAATGCTGCGATCGCCTGTTGCAAACTGCTAGCCTGAATTTGTCCGCAGCTAGCCCAAGAACCTGTACGGAATCTCCTTTGATCTACATGTTCGGCACTAATCTTAAAGCCACCTGCCAACAGTTGCTGTAGCTGTTCTACTGCTTCGGAACTTAATTTGGTACTAGTAGCTGTTGCGGTTGTAGAAGCAAAAGAGGTAGCCGTCGTACTAGCTGATTTGTTGCTACCAGATGCAGCGACCGGGCCGTTGGGGCGTTGGATAATGCTTTCGAGTACACGACGTTTGGCTTTCGGGTCGATACCAATCAAGCGCACGTATTCGCCTTGATGATTATCCATACAATCTTCTAGGGCAGCAACCACTTCACCCGCAGAAGTTGCTTCAATTGGCTTGCAGCTTTGCCAGGAACCCGTGCGGAAACGGCGCTCATCTACGTGTTCTGTACCAATTCTGTAACCACCTGCTAATAGTTGGCGGATTTGATCTACTGTTTCACTGCTGAGTCTGCTGCTGCTGCCGTTGCTGCTACCATTGCCGTTGTAGCTGCCATTACTGCTATAACTAGCAGCAGGAGCCTTAAAGGAAGTAGGTGCTTGGACAACGCCATCCGGACGTTGAATAATAGTTTCTAACACGCGCCGTCTGCCCTTGGGGTCAATGCCAAACAGGCGAACGTACTCACCGCTGTGGTCTGCTAAACAACCCTCCAAAGCTGCGATCGCTTCACCTAAGCTTCTTGCTTCAATTGGCTTGCAACTAGTCCAAGAACCCGTGCGGAACCGCCGTTGGTCTACGTGTTCTGTGCCGATTTTATATCCTTGCTCCAATAGATAGCGTACCTGCTCTACTGTTTCTGCACCCAAGCTGCTGCTATACACCTCGCTGCTCCTTTCAAATCCATTAACGCCTTTGCTTGTATAAGATTTAGTTAATTCATCACGAATGGTTCTAATACATTTGCTATCCGCAGCACATAAGTAACCTGCTCGCAGTGCCTGATTGATACCAACCACATGATGGGCAAATTCCTTATCTTCAGCTTGCACATCTGGCAATCGGTCAGCTTGCTGCTGGTTAGTAATTACTGCTCCCGAAGGCACATACTTGCCTGGAGGGATTTCCACATCTTGGATTAAAGCGTGCATCATCACAATGCAACCTGCTCCCACCCTGGCATTAAAAACCGTAGAGCGAAAACCGATAAAACAACCATCTCCTACATAGCATGGCCCGTGAATTAAAGCCATGTGGGTGAGGCAGCTATTCTCACCAACCCATACCGAATATTCTTGTTGGTCATCACCAATTACACGCCCTTTCTCTAAGCCGTGTATAACAACACCATCTTGAATATTAGTGTTTTCACCGATATAAAAAGGCGTACCTTCATCTGCCCTAATCGAAGTACCAGGCGCAACTATTACATTTGCCCCTATCCGTACATCCCCAATGATATTGGAAAATGAATGCAAGAATGCTGATGGATCTATTGTTGGCTCAGCTAAATTTCTTGACCACGGGGTTGGGGGAGCCGCCTCCGCGATGCTGCGGACTGCCATTGCGAGATTCCTCCTCAATTGTTGTTGGTTGTTTGTTAGTTGTTGGTTGTTGGTTGTTGGTTTTTTCCCACCAACTACTAACCACTAACCACTAACAAATTCCTATCGATATTGATCTTTTTTGCTGTAAATCATGCGATCTTCGACGTGAATTGTATCAATAATCGCCACCACAGCAGCATCTACTGGACGCTGTTCATTACCAAGAATTTGGCGCGCAGCACTGCCACGACTGACAAGTACCCATTCATCCACTCCCGCACCAACATTATCAGCAGCCACCTCGTATTCTGGTAAAATGCGTCCTTCTTCATCTACTAATTGCAACAACAGTAGCTTAACACCTCTAAGACTTGGGTCTTTTTGAGTGCTCACTACTGTGCCGCGCACTTTAGCAATTTGCATTACTCTTTATGGTCTTCTGCCAAAGGGACGAATTGCGTTCACGTTCTCGCGGAACTGCTCTACATCTTCGGTGTAACGGATTGGCAGAACATATTCTAAGTTCTCGTGGGGACGAGCAATGATATGAGTAGACAGCACTTGTCCGCCATTGACTCGCTTGACAGACTCAACTCCTGCTGCTACAGAGGCTTGCACTTCCGAAACATCTCCACGAACGATAACGGTGACGCGACCGCTACCGATTTTTTCATAACCTACCAAGGTGACGCGAGCAGCTTTTACCATTGCATCCGCTGCTTCCACCACTGCCGGGAAACCAAGCGTTTCCACCATTCCTACTGCAATTGACATAATTTTTTTAATCCTTAAGAAGCTTCCAACAAACGATCAAACACAAGCAAAGCTAGCGACAAGAAGGCAACCCCGTTGTTTTGTTTTGTTTATGAACTGTGCCTAAGTGCGGAACTGCTCCACAGCTTCCGTATAACGAATCGGCAAGACGTATTCCAAGTTCTCGTGAGGACGAGCAATGATATGGGTAGATACCACTTCACCGCCGTTTACTCTTCTGGCTGCTTCAACTCCGGCAGCTACCGAAGCTTGCACTTCCGAAACGTCTCCCCGCACAATCACTGTCACCCTGGCACTGCCGATTTTTTCATAACCGACTAAAGTGACACGAGCAGCTTTTACCATAGCATCCGCAGCTTCCACCACTGCCGGAAAACCTTTAGTTTCAATCATTCCAACCGCAATAGGCATCGCAGGACTCCTAACACATTTAATGCAATTTGTACTATTTTGTTGAAAATTCTGACGGGGATGCTCATCTTGAGCTATTTAACTGTTCTCAAATTAAGCATAAGAAAGCTTGGCTCCCCTGACAATATAAATTAGTATAATAGTTTATAATAAAATAGTTTAAAAAAACTTAATAAAATTTTATGGGTAGATTTCGCTCAACCAATCTTCACAGATTCCTAGAGCAGCTACTTCTGTTTTATAATTTTTTTATAATATTCACTCAAACAAGTTCATACAGACCAAAATTCTGTATTTAGGGGAATGACAAACGAGCTACACAGTAGTACTGGTGTCTTTCCTCGCTTTTTACTGTTTGTGGAATTTATTTATAAAAGCAATATATAATTTCTTATTATCATCGATATAAAAGACTGTTTTCACATCATAATTCTCAAGCTAATCAAAGGAGGTCAAGATAGATAAGTAAGAAATTGTTTATAGGTAAGATAATAGTTTCTGTCCTATTTATGAAGACTCAAAAATGTAATAATACTATTTAATAAAATTTATATAGAGTTTAATTTATTCATTTCATTTAACAAGACCAATAATTACAAGCTGCGACATCAAGGGAAGATTAAATGAATCAGTTTCTGTTCTCAACAACTTGGTGGATACCATTTTATAGCTTATTAGGCGCAGTTTTGACATTGCCTTGGGCAATGGGAATAGTTCGCCGTACAGGACCAAGACCCGCAGCATATTTCAACTTATTGACGACATTTTTGGCTTTTATCCATAGTCTATTTGTCTTCAAGGATATTTGGAATGGAGAACCAGAAAATTTTGTAATTACCTGGTTTAGTGCTGCGGATTTAAATATTTCCTTTGCCTTAGAAATCTCACCAGTCAGTGTTGGGGCAACAGTTTTAATAGCAGGGTTAAGTTTACTAGCCCAAATTTATGCTTTGGGTTACATGGAAAAAGACTGGGCATTGGCTCGGTTCTTTGCCTTGATGGGCTTTTTTGAAGCAGCGCTAAGTGGCTTAGCTGTAAGTGACTCCTTGTTTCTCAGCTACGCATTACTGGAAATGCTGACTCTTTCTACTTACTTATTGGTGGGATTTTGGTATGCTCAACCGCTAGTAGTAACAGCAGCACGAGATGCTTTTTTAACTAAGCGTGTGGGAGATTTGCTGCTGCTGATGGGAGTAGTAACCCTGTCTACTAAAGCAGGCAGTTTGAATTTTTCCGATTTATATGAGTGGGCGCAAACAGCAGAGTTAAGCCCATTAACATCGAGTTTATTAGGATTGGCATTGATTGCAGGCCCTGCTGGTAAATGCGCTCAATTTCCCTTGCACCTGTGGTTAGATGAGGCGATGGAAGGGCCAAACCCAGCTTCGGTGATGCGAAACTCAATGGTAGTAGCTGGTGGAGCCTATATACTGTTCAAATTGCAGCCTATCCTAGCACTGTCACCCTTTGCTTTAAGAGCCTTGATGATTATAGGTACAGTAACAGCGGTCGGTGCATCTTTGGTGTCTATCGCTCAAACTGATATCAAGCGGGCGCTATCCCATTCCACTAGTGCATACATGGGATTAGTGTTTTTGGCTGTGGGTTTGCAACAAGGAGGTGTGGCTCTGATCTTGTTGTTTACCCATGCGATCGCCAAAGCATTGTTATTTATGAGTACTGGCTCTGTAATTTATACCACTAGTAGCCAAGATTTAACAGAAATGGGCGGCTTGTGGTCGCGGATGCCAGCAACTACCACAGCCTTTGTGGTCGGTTCAGCCGGAATGGTAACGCTGCTACCCTTGGGAAGCTTTTGGGCAATGTTATCTTGGGCTGACGGCTTGGCACTCATTACCCCTTGGGTGTTGTGGGTTTTGGTAATTGTGAATGGCCTAACGGCATTGAATTTAACGCGGGTATTCCGGTTAGTATTCTGGGGAGAACCCCAACAAAAGACCCGCCGTGCACCAGAAGTTCCCTGGCCAATGGCATTGCCAATGGTAGCTCTGACAGTGGTGACTCTGTTAGTACCCATGATGTTACAGCAATGGTATCTCTTACCTAGCTGGGAAAGCATTAATTGGTTCGTAGTAGCAATGTTGGTGTCGTCTACTATGTTAGGAGTAGGTATAGGATCTACAATTTATCTGCACAAAGCTTGGTCGCGTTCCAGAGTACTGACTTGGAGACTTGTGCAGGATTTGCTGGGATATGACTTTTACATTGACCGCATTTATAAATTTACGGTAGTGAGTGCTGTTGCTTTGCTTTCCAAGATTTCCGCGTGGAGCGATCGCTATTTAGTAGACGGTCTGGTTAACTTAGTAGGGTTCGCAACAATGTTTGGTGGGCAAAGCTTGAGATACAGCGTTTCCGGTCAATCGCAAGGGTATCTTTTGACTATCGTTGTTGGCATCAGCATCCTGGGTTTCTTCATCGGCTGGTCATTAGGATTGCTGGAGAAATTGCCTTTTTAGTCAATAGTCATTAGTCATTAGTCAACAGTTAGTAGTTAGTAGTTATTTCTCCCACTCCCCCACTCTCCCACTCCCCCCATCTCCCTAGTCCCTAGTTCCTACAAACTATGCTCAGTGCTTTAATTTTGCTGCCATTGTTAGGTGCGGCTATAGTCAGTTTCTTGCCTGTTGGCATGAATGCGAAACTCTCTCGTAGTGTCGCTTTGATTTTTGCCAGTTTAGCTTTCGTATGGACGCTGGTTTTAACAAGCCAGTTTGATCCAACAGTCATCACTCAACAGTTTGCTGAATTTCTGCCTTGGATAGATGCCTTGGGTTTGAACTATCACCTGGGGATAGATGGCTTATCTTTACCTTTATTGGTTTTGAATGGACTGTTGACTTGCATTGCGATCTACAGCAGCGATGAAAATCTACGGCGTCCGCGCTTTTATTACTGTTTGATACTGCTGTTAAGTGCTGGCGTCAGTGGAGCATTTTTAGCACAGGATTTACTGTTATTTTTCCTGTTTTACGAGTTGGAACTTATTCCCCTTTATTTGCTAATTGCCATTTGGGGTGGTGAACGCCGGGGTTACGCAGCGACAAAATTTTTGATTTATACCGCTGTTTCCGGAATTTTAATTTTGGCAAGTTTCCTAGGCATAGTGTGGCTAAGTGGTTCTCCTAGCTTTGCTGTAGAAACTTTGAATACCAAAGGTTTACCTTTAGCCACACAAGTTTTGCTGTTGCTGGGGATTTTAATTGGTTTTGGCATCAAGATTCCCTTGGTTCCCTTTCATACTTGGTTGCCGGATGCTCACGTAGAAGCTTCCACGCCAATTTCAGTACTGTTAGCTGGGGTATTGTTGAAGTTGGGAACTTACGGTTTACTGCGCTTTGGTATGTACTTGTTGCCAGATGCTTGGAGTTATTTGGCTCCTGTTTTGGCAACTTGGGCGGTAGTCAGCGTGCTTTACGGTGCATCCTGCGCGATCGCCCAAACAGACATGAAAAAAATGGTGGCATACAGTTCTATTGGTCACATGGGCTACGTCCTGATCGCTGCCGCTGCTGCCACCCCTTTAAGCATATTGGGAACAGTTATGCAAATGATAAGCCACGGCTTAATTTCTGCATTACTGTTTTTGCTAGTAGGGGTTGTGTATAAAAAAGCAGGTAGCCGTGATTTAGATGTCCTCAGGGGACTGTTGAATCCAGAACGAGGTATGCCTGTAATTGGTAGCTTGATGGTATTGGGAGTAATGGCAAGTGCTGGCATACCGGGAATGTTCGGTTTTATTGCTGAATTCGTTGTCTTTCGTGCTAGTTTTGCAGTTTTTCCTGTACAAACCCTGTTATGCATGGTTGGTACAGGTTTAACTGCGGTTTACTTCTTACTTCTGACTAATCGCGCCTTTTTTGGACGCTTATCTGCACAAGTTGTCAACTTACCACGAGTTTATTGGAGCGATCGCGCTCCAGCAATTGTTCTAGCTGTTTTGATTGTAATTTTTGGTATTCAGCCAGCTTGGTTAATACATTGGACTGAAGCAACAACAACAGCAATAGCAAATACTCAGAGTGTTGTTGCCCACGTGTCTTTTGAGAAGGCACAAGGTAAGAGTTGAAACTTGTTAGTAGTTAGTGGTTAGTAGTTAGTAGTTGGTTATAGACCACTAACCCTTCGGGTACTCTACGAGAAGCCGCCCACAAGGGGCGTCTACGCCAGTCGCTCATGGGGGGAACCCCCTTTGGAGCGCGCTGGCTCACCACTAACGCCTCCAGTTTTTGTTAGGAGAATTGCCAATGGTAACTGCTAAAAATAAACCTACTAATTATCCATTATCTGAATATATAGAACGGCTCCAATCTGGGGGAGCATTGCTTCCCGACAATCCAGAAAACGTGTTAGAAGTAGTCGGCATTCTTAAGAGTTATGGCGTAGTTTTGGATGCTTACTCGAAAAATCTCATTTATATTGCCGAAAATCAATTCTTAGTTTTTTTCCCTTTTTTTAAATATTTTAATGGAGAAATTTCTTTTCAAAAATTACTTCGTCACTGGTGGCATGACCGAATTAATTTTGAATATGCCGAATATTGCATGAAAGCAATGTTTTGGCATGGTGGTGGTGGATTAGATAAATATTTAGATACAAAAGAATTTCAACAGAGAGCGCAAGCTGTTATCGCAGCTAAATTTAAAAATAATCCCATTGTTATGGGAATTAATCAACTCTTTCCCGATTTCTTAATCGAACAGTTGCGAGTATCTGCTTACTACAGCGGATTAGGTCAATTCTGGCGGGTCATGGCTGATATTTTCCTCAGCTTATCAGACCTCTACGATCAAGGCAAAATCAAATCGATTCCCCAAGTTGTAGACCATATCAAAGCAGGTTTAGTAGAAGCCGCAAATAAACCAATTACCTACTCTGTCAAAATACGGGATAAAGTTTATGACATTATTCCTGCAAGTGTTGGTTTGACATTCCTTGCTGATACCGCAGTACCCTATGTAGAAGCTGTTTTCTTCCGGGGAACACCTTTTCCTGGCACAGTTTCATACAATGCCCAAGCGTATCAAATTCCACCAGATCAATCGAGATTTCAATATGGTGCTTTGTATGCTGACCCCTTGCCTATTGGCGGTGCGGGTATTCCTCCGACTTTATTAATGCAAGATATGCGTCACTTTCTCCCAGAGTATTTGCATGAAGTGTATCGTCGCAGTCGCCGGGGAGAAGATGATTTACGGGTGCAAATTTGCATGACTTTCCAAAAGTCGATGTTCTGCGTGACTACCGCAGCGATTTTAGGATTAATGCCTTATCCTCCGGATACGCAAGATCCAGAAGAACAAAGACTAAATCGAGTCTATTTAGAAAAGTGGATGGATAGATTAGAAACTTCGCGATTGCAGGAAGTTAATAGTTAGTTTTAGCAAAGATTAGCTAAATTTTGTAGGGTGTGTTAGCGTCAGCTAACGCACCTTATATATATAGTAATCTGCCACAAAGATTATGACAGGCTAAGGAAGTTTATAGTAAGCGCTAAGCATACTTACATGAGGGCTAAAGCCCTCACTACAAACCTATCAAAATTAGTGTGGTGGAGTAATAGAGCTAAACTTGAGAGCGGTCTGTCAAAATCTCGTAGCCAGTTTCTGTCACCAACACGGTATGCTCAAACTGAGCAGATAGAGAATTATCCACAGTTACAGCAGTCCAACGGTCTGATAGTATCCGCGTGTACTTGGAACCAGCATTCAGAATTGGCTCAATTGCCAGTGTCATTCCCGCACGCAGTTTTACATTTGGCATATCGCGGGTGCGGAAGTTGAAAACTGAAGGTTCTTCGTGCAAATTGCGACCAACACCATGTCCGGTAAAGTCCTCAACTACACTAAATTTATTAGCTTTGACATGGTCTTCAATTGCTCCAGCAATATCCATCAGGTAATTACCTGCTTTTACCTGTTCAATTCCTTTATAAAGCGCTTCTTCTGCTACGCGAATCAGTCTCGCAGCTTCTGGGGTGACTTCACCTACAGCAATAGTAATGCAAGAGTCACCATGAAAACCTTGATAATAAGCGCCTGTATCTACTTTTAAAACATCTCCGGCACGAATAACTTTTTTAGGATTGGGGATACCATGCACAACTTCATTATTTATGCTGGCGCAGATGGAAGCGGGAAAACCATGATATCCTTTAAAGCTAGGTGTTGCATCCATCTCTCGGATGCGTTTTTCCGCATGAGCATCCAAGTCAGCTGTAGTCATTCCTGGCTGTACCAACTCAGAAATTTCTTTTAGCACAGTTGCTACAATTTTTGTCGATTGCCGCATAATTTCAATTTCACGCGGCGACTTAATTTCTATGCCTCTGCGTTGCCTTTTAGGACGGTTATCTTGAGCTGGTTGAGAAAGCAGGTTACTTAGAATGTTCATGGGAAATCAATAATTATCTGCGCCTTAGCACTTTTTTGTTGTTTGTTGTTCGTTGTTTGGAACAAGCAACTGGTAGGAGAGGTTTAGTTATGATATTCATGGGTGTCAATGACGAGATATCTCTTAAAACCCATCCCTACCTATGTTTGTTTGCTCTTAGTACTTAGTTGAGAAACAATTTCTATATTTAAATTAACTTATTTTTTGCCTGATGCTGTGTTCGTGAAGTTGTATATAGCTAAGCTCTATTCAAGATGCTTGACACTAGGGACTCAATTTTTTTAATGTTCAATTTTTAATTTCATATCTTCTAACTTTTTCAGGGCTGACCAGAAGTGATGATAATATCTCCGGTCATGCCAGCTTCAGTATGTCCCGGTATGGGACAGTGTAAGCTATATTTGCCCGGCTTTAGCGGCACAAACACCCATTCTGCCTCAGCACCTGGCTTGAGTTCCATCTCGTGAATCGCTCCTTTGACTTCTACTTTGCCTGCTTCGACTTTTTGTGTCCAAATATTATCAGCAAAATCCTTGGCTGTGAAATAATGCTTTTGGGGGCTGGGATTGATCAGCCGAAGTTTGTAGCGTTTACCAGCCACAAATTCTAATTGATTTGGCTCATACTTAAGTTCGTTACTAGAATTGCCTAGGCTAACCGTAATTTCTGTAGGTGGTTGTTTTAGCAGATCTCCAGATAAATTAGCTGCTTGTGCCGGAGTAGCAATGATGATACTAAAACACAGAACAGACGCAATTGTTACAACAAAGATGCGTTGTAAAGTCTCTAGAAAAATCCTTGCGACGAACTGAATCATAGGTAATCACCAAAATGTAAATTTAGTCATTAGTCATTTGTCATTTGTCCTTTGTTGGTTTTTGGTTGTTGGTTGTTCACTACTAACTACTAACTACTAACTACTAACTACTAACCAATGACCAATGACTATTTCTACCTGACACTTTGATTTGCTACTATAGCTGGGCCAGCTGTTACTACCACAATTTTATCTGGATGAAGTAACTCACGAGCTGCTTGATTGGCCTGGTCAAGGGTCACTGTAGCAACTTTACCAACAAAAGAGCGCAGTTCTTCTGCATCTAGCCCATACACCTTATTCATCAAGATTCTGTATGATAATTCCTCTGGATTGGCTAGAGAAACATTATAGTTACTAATCAGAGTACGTTTAGCTGTCTCCAATTCTTCAGCGGTAATGCCTTGCTGATGAATTTCTTGTAGCAGTCGGCGGGTGCTGGCGATCGCCTGAGAAGTATCTTCTGGGGATGTTTGCATTTCAATCAAAAATATCCCAACGTTATTCCCAGTTTGGAAGGTGCTATAAATTCCGTAAGTCAAACCTTGGCGATCGCGTACTTCTGCTCCCAGTCGACTGGATAGAGTATCGCCACCCAAAATCTGATTTAACACCAAAGCTGCGTAAAATCGCGGGTCTTTACGGTTAATACCTGTGTTCCCCATATAAGTAATTGCTTGGCTTTTACCCGGAAGCACCGGATTAACACGCACGATTTTGTCTGGCATTGATACCACTGGGTATTCCAATTGTGGGGGTTGACCGCTAACTTGCCAGTCACCAAACTCCGCTTCAATCAGCGATCGCACCTGTTCGGGAGCAAAATCTCCTACCAGCGTTAGCACCAAAGTGTCTGGGCGGTAGTGTTTAGTTTTAAAATCAACCAAATCTGCTCGGCGAATCTGCTGCAAACTCTTTTGTGTGGGAAATTTGTGTAGGGGATGTTTCTTTGGATAAAGAGATTGTAAAAATGTTCTTTTTGCAACTTCTGTGGGATCGTCCAATTCTTGCTTCAGATCGGTTAAAGCCTGTTGACGACTCAGTGCCAATTCTTTATTTGGAAAAGTCGCATTTTTAACTACATCTCCTAAAGTTTCTAGAAGCACAGGCAAGTCGCCTGCCAAGCTATTACCCTGAATTTCCACACCTTCACGATAAGTTTCAAACTCTAGGCTAGCCCCACGTTCTTCCAAAGCTTTAGCTATTGTCAATACATCCTTGGTTTTAGTCCCGTTCATCAGATTGTCTGCTACCAAAGATGCGAGTCCAGCTTTACCCTCTTGATCAAATTCCGTACCAGCTTTGATATAACCACTCAACGTTACTGTTGGAGTACTTTTGTCTGGCAACAACAATACTTCTATGCCATTGGACAATGTGAATTGCTGTGGTAGCGTGCGAGTAGCGGAGACTGTCGTCATATCTACACGCGGGAGGTACTTCGCCACCTCAGCAGGTTCCTGAGGTTCGCCAGGAGTAAAATTTTCAGTTATAAGTGTAGAGCGTGGCTTGACAGCACTCTTTTCTTCTGACTGCGTCTGGGTTGGTTCAAAAATTCCTACAAAACGCGCTTTTGGTTTTAAGTATTGATTTACTACACGTTGCACATCTGTAGCCGTCACTTCGCGAATAACTGCTAAGTAGCGGTCTGTATAGCGATAATCACCAGTAGTGGTTTCATCGTTACCTAGTTGCATTGCTTGACTGGTGATATCACGGTTATTTAAAATCACATCTGCTTCTAGCTGTGCTTTAGCGCGGTTGACTTCTTCTTTTGTTACTCCTTTGAGAGCAAGATTGGCGATCGCCTTCTGCATCGTTGAGTCAATCTTTGTCAAATTTTGACCGGGAGTCCCAGTTACCGATAGTTCGTACCAACCTCCTTCCCGCAAGCTGACAACAGAACCTGTCAGATCGCTAGCTAAACCAGACTCCACTAACGCTTGATACAGCCGAGAATTTCGTCCCTCTGTCAACAAGTAATCCATTACATCCAACGCTGGCACATCCGGATGATTTGCATCCGGTAACGCATACACTGCTTGCAAAAGTGCGTTTGCTCCTGGTTCTCGTAGAACTATAGCAGAGGAGGAGAGAGGGAGAGTCTTTGTAGTTTTGACTGTTGACTGTTGACTGTTGACTGTTGACTGTTGACTATTCTGGATTTTCTCAAATATGTCTTTAACGGCTTTGAGGGTTTTTGCTGTTTCAAAATCACCAACAATTACCAAAACAGCATTGTCAGGACTGTAGAATTTACTATAGTATTTTTGTACTTGTTTAACTTGGAACTTCTCGACATCAGCTTTAGTGCCACCTACAGGCAAGCCGTAAGGATGCTTGGGAAATATCTTCTGTAGCACTGCTCGACTAAGACGGTACTCTGGGCTGTTTTCATAACCCTGCAACTCAGAAATTACTACTCGCTTCTCACTCGCTAATTGCTCGACATTAATCAGAGCATTTTGCATTCTGTCTGCTTCCAGCGTTAGAAGAGCATTCAGCTTGTCGCGCTCCGCAGTGCTGTAGTATGCAGTTTGATCGTAGCTCGTGAAAGCGTTGGAGTCGCTACCTAAAGCACTAAACAAGCGTCCAAATTGAATTGGACGATTTTTCGTACCTTTGAACATCATATGCTCTAACTGATGGGCAATACCATTTACTCCTGCTTCTTCGTTGCGCGATCCCACTTTATACCAAACTTGCACAGTCACCACTGGTGCTGAATGGACTTCCTTGGTCAGGACAGTAAGACCATTTTCCAGTACTGTCTTGCTGACGTTATCTGTCACTGAATTGATTTGTGTTTTTTTAGCAACATTATCATTGCGAGTTTTTACTAAGGCTGATGTTGCGGTCATATGGCTGATAGCAGATCCATCACTGAGTAGCAAAACCGCAATAAACCAGAGAGTTAACACAAAAATAGAGAAACGATATCTATGCAACGCTGTAAACACAGACATGTATTTGCTTAATATATCTGTAAATTAAGTTACAGATTTTTTCTACGACTATAGTCTAATCCCGCTGGGGAATATGTTACCTCAGCAACACTACAGAGAAATATTATTCTACAGATAAAGTAATAAATATGCAACTACCGATGGGTTGATTTTTTTGAAAAAATAAATTTTCTTGAACCACCAAGACACTAAGACACAAAGAAAAATCCATAGAGATACCCTATACCCCTATACCCTTTCTTTGATGAACAACTACTGGAGTGCGGCTAAAACCCGAATGAATTCTAAAGGTAAGCCATCGGCATCGGCAATAAAGGCGACTTCATAGATGCGATCGCCTATTTGCTGCTGCATCGGTTCTAAAAGAATCTTTAGTGGTTGTAAGTGTTCTGGTTGATTTTGTGCGGCCAGAGTAAAATTTTCTTTCAAATCTGTCAACCAGCTAGGCAAATCGGTCGTGATGTTAGTGAGATCGAAAGACAGATGATAGTAACCCACATAATGCTCATCTGCGAATGCATCGGGGGCTGGTTTTGGTTCTGGTATTTGGATTAGTTCAATTCTGCCACCTAGTCCTTCCATCCAACAAGCGAGGGTATAGCCTGTAGTGAAGCGTTCGCAAACTGTAAACCCTAGTTGTTCGTAGAAGGCGATCGCTCGATGGATATTAGCTGTGCGAATAGAAGCGTGGTGCATAATTTTGGCTTTCAATTGTTGTTGGTTGTTAGTTGTTTGTTGTTTGGAAAAACCACCAACCATCAACTACCAACTACCAACAACTAACCATTGACAAATGACTAATAACTATTATTCAAATAATCTGAAATAAGGATAACGTACAGGCACACCGGGTTCTTTTTCCAAATCAAAATTAATTACTTCCCAACAGGGTTCTTCTTTGGGATCGGGGCCAAACTCCACAGGTAAACCGTACAGTCGTGCCGAAGCCCCTTCTGATTGTCCTCCCCGCCAAGGAGTGCTGCGTTCTAAATAGCCACTCATCAATTCCTGATAGCGGCGAGCAATAATTACCCGTGTTGCTCGATAACCTTGCGTATATAACTTATCTAATGCTTCGTGGATTTCAAACCGAATGCCATCTGGATGCGTATGTTGTCGATACCATTCACCATTCCACCGACGCCAGTGACGTCCAGACTGTAAATGAATCAACTCTCCTGTTTTAGGATTGGCTTCAAACGCGCCATGACGGGGACATAAGTAAGTATCTGTTAGTGTCAGTGCCGGGATTGTCTGACGGCAGTGGGGACACTGAATTTCGGGGCCAAATATTGGGTACTGCAAGCCTGGATTCATCATGAAGTGCGTACAAGAAGAATATTTTTGTCTTCACCAGTGACGTTGGTTTTATTTATACTTCTGCGCCACACGATAAGGGTATGTACTGACTGCTGCCTCAGTGAACAGGCTTAATGCCGTGATATTCTGGTTTTGCAACCAGCCTCCAAGGTTGGAATTTTTCCAGTGTTCCTGAGTACCATATTCATATTCTATCGTGTCTAACGCTTCCTACTGGCCTTCTCCCGATTTTTCTCAAGCTGCCTTCGTTGCAGCCAATGCTGTGGTTATGGGTTCTGTAAATATAGCAGCAGGGGTTAGCATTTGGTATGGAGCAGTCATTAGAGGAGATGTGGAACGCATTGAAATTGGCGAATGCACTAATATCCAAGATGGAGCAATTCTACACGGCGACCCGGGTAAGCCCACAATCCTAGAAGACCATGTTACCGTAGGACACCGTGCTGTGGTACATTCTGCCTACATTGAACGTGGCAGCATGATTGGTATTGGAGCAGTGATTTTAGATGGAGTGCGGGTGGGTGCTAGTAGCATCATCGGTGCTGGTGCAGTGGTAACTAAAGATGTAGCACCTAAATCCTTGGTTGTTGGTATTCCTGGAAAAGTATTACGCCAAGTTACAGATGCTGAGGCAGCAGAACTGATCGAACACGCTGAAAATTATAAGAAGTTAGCTTTAGTTCATGCTGGCAAAGGGACAGATACTGGTTTTAGCACTTCCCATTGAGGAAGGAGGGGGAGTGGGGGAAGGGGGGGGGCCCCACAAAGTGGGGATAAGGGGCAATGGGGAGATGGGGAGATGGGGAGATGGGGAGACGACCAACCACTAACCATCACTACTAACCACTAACTACTAACTATTAACCACTAACCAATGACAAATGACAAATGACTATTGACTAATTTTGTAAAGATTCTTTACATATCAATTGGGAAAAATTGCTCACTTCAGCTAAAAATAAAAAAATGAGAACAGTTGACAATACTTTAAGTTGTACTTAAGAGAGAGGTTAAAAAAATGGACTTTGATATGCGTGTGGTTATCGTGTTGGCACCAGTCGCGATCGCAGCTGCTTGGGCATTGTTTAATATCGGTGCTGCTGCTTTAAGACAAATTCAAAGCTTTTTAAATAAAGAAGCATAAAATATACTCCGTATCATCATCCGATCCCGACTGTTTCTCTTTTGTAGAGACAGTCGGTTTTATTCGTTAATTGTTAGTGGTTAGTAGTTAGTAGTTAGTTGTAATAACTCACCACTAACTACTATCTACTAACAACTATCTACTTATGGACATCGACTCTTTACTCCAACCCTTCCAAAAATTTGGCGTTCATCTGGGGTTGGAACGTATAGTGAAATTATTGACAAATCTTGGTAGTCCACATCACCAAGTTCCGGTAATTCACGTTGCTGGCACTAATGGTAAGGGTTCTGTTTGTGCCTATCTTTCTTCGGTTCTCACGGAGGCAGGTTATCGCACAGGACGTTATACTTCTCCTCACCTAGTTGATTGGACAGAACGCATTTGCCTTAACGAACAGCCTATTTCTTCTGAGGAATTTTGCAAATTATTACTGCAAGTCGAAGCTGCTATTGATCCGGATGAAGAGTCACCGACTCAATTTGAAGTGGTGACAGCAGCAGCTTGGTTGTATTTCGCTCAGCAAAAAATTGATATTGCAGTGGTAGAAGTAGGACTGGGAGGACGTTTGGATGCTACTAACGTTTGCGATCAACCCCTTGTTACTATTATCACATCTATTAGCCGCGAACACTGGCAGCAACTCGGGCCTACCATCGCTGATATTGCTAGAGAGAAAGCTGGTATTCTCAAACCTGGATGTCCGGCTGTGATTGGCCCTTTGCCACCAGATGCAGAAAAAGTTGTGCGATCGCGCATTTTGGAATTACAATGCCCTATCTTTACACCCCAGCCAGCGCGTCAAATTTCTACTGGATGGGCAGAATATGAAAGATTGGGAGATGGGGAGAACCGGAGGTGGGGAGATCACCCCATTCAATACCCTTTGCCATTAGAGGGACAAATTCAGTTGACGAATTCAGCTTTAGCTTTAGCTGCGCTGCAAATCCTGCAAAAACAAGGTTGGCAGATTTCTGAGCAAGCCATAATTAACGGTATGGCCAAAACTAAGTGGCCGGGGCGGATGCAATGGACTACCTGGAAAAACCATAAATTATTGCTTGATGGTGCTCATAATCCAGCTGCTGCCCAAGTTTTGCGAGATTATGTAGATAGCCTAGATGTCCAAGCAGTCACTTGGGTGATGGGAATGCTTTCGACTAAAGAGCATGAGAAAATTTTTCAAGCCTTACTGCGACCCAATGACCAATTATATTTAGTACCAGTACCCGATCATAGTTCAGCTCATCCTAGTGAATTAGCACAGTTAGCTGGAAATATTTGCCTAAAATTGAGTATTTGTAGTACTTTCCCAGATTTAACATCCGCGCTAGAAGCGGCTTTTTCCTTGACAGATGATTTAGTCGTTTTATGCGGTTCGCTGTATTTAGTCGGACATTTTTTAAAAGAGTCAATAGTCACTAGTCAATAGTCAAGAGTTTGTTGACTATTGACTAATGACTATTGACTGTTCCACTCCTGTGCTGCATCTTCTACGGCTTTATCTACCGTCTTCTCGTCTAGCATTGCTGCTTGCAGGTTCTCATAAATTGCCTTTTGCAGGAGATTGAAATTCTTCAAGGTTGGGGTTAGAATCTCTGCCTGTTGCAGTTGACTGGCACTGACTACACGCGCTTTATCTATATTAGAGGCATTTGCCGATACATCCTTAAAGTAACTGTCAGACAGCGCTTTTTTTGTAGATGGCAGGACATTTGCTTTTTTGGCAAATGCTAGCTGATTTTCGTCATTAGTAACAAACAGGGCAAATTTCACAGCGGCGTCTGGTTGTTTTGTGTCGCGCGGAATAACTACATTCATTACAGCGACATTTTTCTTACCGGTGTCACCAGTGATTTGTGGTGCCGTGGCGGAAGCTTTGGCGATCGCAGGCGCATTATTGGCAATCTGCTTGAGAAATTCGGGGCCTGAAGCTAGTAAAGCTGTTTCTCCTGCCTGGTATAACTCTATAGCATGACGATGTCCTTGTGTCAATACTTCTTTAGGAAGTAGTCCTTTTTTGTAAAGATCTACCCAATACTGAAATGCTGCTTTACCTTGAGGAGAGTTAAAGGCAGCTTTCCCTTCGGCATCCACTAGGGTTACTCCCATCTGCACGAAAGATTCTAAAACCTCACCGGAATCTTGCGGAACAAAAGTAACAAAAAAGGCATACTTACCAGTTTTATCTTTAATTTGTTGCGCCACCTGCGCCAATTCAGTGTAAGTAGCAGGTGGTTTATTTATACCTGCCTGTTTTAATAAATCAGTGTTATAAATGGTTAGCCGCGTGGTGAGATACCAGGGTATTCCAAAACTCTTACCATTCAGTGTGCTGGCTTTCCATATATTTGGCAGATATGCAAATTGTACGTCATTTGGAATTTTTGTATCTAAATCTAACCAGGCATTTCGACCTGCTAATTGCGATGCAAAATCGGGATTCAGATTCACAACATCAGGTGGCGTTTTTGCGGAGACAGCTGTTAAAATTTTGTTTTCCATTTCCGCCCAAGGTATATCCACCCAGTTAACCTTTATACCTGAATTTTGCGATTCAAAAGTCGCAATCAGGCTTTGGAAGTAGTCGGTAAATTGAGGTTTGAGTTGCATCGTCCAAAACTCAATTGTTGCCACTCCTGAAGATGCCTGTTTTGTGCTTGGACTGACGTTACCCGTGCTGCAACTGACAATCCAGCTTGTCAATAAGCCAAGTAACGCCCAAACAGCTAATCTTTTACATTTTTGAATTTGAATCATTGTGCTTGTAGTTCAGTTAAACCGGGGTGAAAAATTGATGCAGAATTTTCGAGATTATAAAGTCAATAGTCATTAATCATTAGTCATTGATCATTGATTCTTCACAAAGGACAAATGATTAATGACAAAGGACAAAACAGCTTAACATTTAAATTTTTCAACTTAGCAGTCATGCGGGCAAAACTGTGGTTAAAAGCTTCAAGAGTCTGTTTGGCAAATCAAAGGGCGGAGTCGGCATTGAGCTTTCTCCACAATGCGTAAATGTTGCTCGTTTACGCAAACAACGCCAAGGTCTGAAACTAGACGCCTTAACATCGGTAGCAGTTCCAGAAGGTGTTTTTGTCGATGGTCAAATTGCCGATCCTCCAACAATGGCGCAAATCATCCAGCAGGCGCTCTCTGAGAGTAAAATCAATGCTTCTAGAGTTGCTACTGCCGTAACGGGACGAGATTCAATTGTGCGTCTGATACCCGTTCCAGCTGAGTTAGATGATAAGGAACTGCGGGAGATGGTGTTAAACCACGAAGCAGGTTTGTATTTGCCTTATCCTCGTGAAGAAGCTGATGTGGATTATCAGAAACTTGGGTACTTTGTAGATGAAGATGGCATAGAAAAGGTACAGGTGCTTCTGGTTGCGACTCGCAAAGAAATTACTGATACCTATATAAATACGTTCGAGCAAATAGGACTGCAAGTCGATGTTTTAGAGATTAACAGTTTTGCACTGATTCGGACAATTCGCGATCAGCTGCGGCAATTTAGCCCACAAGAAGCCGCTGTGCTAGTCGATATAGAGTTCGACAGCACGGAAATTGCGATCGTTGTCAATGGAGTACCGCAATTTTCGCGTACAGTTCCACTTGGGACTTATCAGATGCAAATGGCACTAGCAAGGGCAATGAACTTACCTGCATCACGAGACATGGAACTGTTGCAGGGAATGACCATTCCTTTAACTCCTATGGAGGGTGGAAAAACTGGTGTCACCGAAGCTAATCCTGGTATGGCAGCGATGATGCGGGTGTTGGGAGAACTTACGGATGAATTGCGCCGTTCCATCGATTTTTATTTGAATCAAAGTGAAAATTTGGAAGTAGCGCAGATTTTGCTGGCGGGACCGGGTGGCGGATTAGCACAGCTTGATGAGTTCTTCACACAACGATTGAGTTTACCAACCTCTCAAGTAGATCCAATTGGATCTTTGTCATTGCAAGTTGACGAAGAAAAATTTCCAGCAGTGCAACGTCCTGGACTGGGAATAGTGCTTGGTCTTGGTGTGCGGGAGGCGTGAAAGGGAGAGTGGGAGATGGGGAAGGGGGGGCCCCACTTTGTGGGGATAAGGGGCAATGGGGAGATGGGGAGAGGGGGAGAGTGGGGGAGTGGGAGACTAACCACTAACCCTTCGGGTTCGCTAGTCGCTCATGGGGGGAACCCCCAAGACCGCGCTAGCTCACCACTAACCACTAACTACTAACTAATGACTAAAAATGTACAGTTTAGATATTAACTTTCTTAAAGACCGCCCAAATTTCCAGAAAAATACTGAAAAGAAGCCGAAATCATCACTCAAGCCTGGAAATTTAACACCTGTATTTATAGGAGTGGGGATTGGTGTGCTTTTCCCAGCTTTTGCGGGAACTGGTTGGTGGCTTTTGCAAGCGAAAAATGCCGAGTTAGAGCAGTTGATAGCGCAACTGGAGGAGGAGAGCAAGAGCTTAGATGCACAAATCGGTAGCATTAACAAAATTCGGGAAGAAACCAACAAAGTCAAGGGGGAAACGCAATCTTTAGTTGCCGTGTTCGATCAGATTCGTGCTTGGTCAGCAATGTTACAAGATTTGCGCGATCGCATTCCAGCGTCAGTACAAATTGAAAATGTTAGACAAACACCACCTGCTGCCCCAGTAGAGGGACAACCACCACCCAATCCCGCTGGCGGAATGGCAATTACTGGCTTAGCTCGCTCCTTTAACGATGTCAACGATTTTTTGCTGATTCTGCAACAATCTCGTTTCTTTAAAGCCAACGAAGCAAAAATTGTTTCAGCAGAATTAGTAGATGCACCGATAAAAAATTCTCCTCCTCAAGGTGTAGCGATTAAACCACCTCAAATAGTTAGATACAACATTCAAACCAGCCTAAGTGATGTTCCAGCTTCGGAGTTAGTTAGAGAGTTGGAGCAAAAAGGCACAGTGGGATTAGTGGCACGCATTCGCAGTCTGCAACAAACAGGAGTCATTCAAAAATGACGCTGAGTGAAGATTTTAATTTTGTAGAAGGTGGGGAATTAGAGGAAGGGGCATCATCAACCTACCCCGTTGTTTTTGGCATCACCTTCACACCCAAAATCATCGGCATCCTAGTGGGGGTATTGGGTTTTGCCGGGGCCCTTTACATGTTGCTTAACTTGGTAATGCCAGCTTGGGAAACCTTTCAGCAACAGCAAGCAAAACAAAGCGAACTGCAAGGGCAAATTGACCAAAAGAAAGCCACCATCAAACAGATGGACAAGGTAAAACAAGAGTTAGCAGAAGCCAAACAACAACAAACCCAGGTGTTAGGATTGTTTGCTAACGAAAAAACATTGGATACACTACTGCTGGATTTGAATCGTTTGGTTGAGTCTGGCAGCGGTAAAATTTCTGCTAATGCTGTTAGAGCTAAACTGAAGAAATTTGTGCCAGCTTCAGATAAAGCTGAACCGATTACCGATGGATCGTTAGGATCACAGGTTGACGGCAAACTGAAACGCAGGAGCGTCAATATCGAAATTGTCGGCACTTATGAACAAACGCAATCAATTCTTCGTAATATTGAACGTTTGCAGCCTTTGTTGATAGTTAAGGACTATCAATCTACATTAGCTCCAGAACCTGCTCCAGAACCAGGCAAAGTGGCAATTAGGATGGGGCCAGCACCAATTTCTACATCTTTCCAATTACAGGCATTGATGCCGCTTACTCCAGAAGAAATTGCAGCTGTCCAAGCAGCGCCGAAGAAGTGATGGGGAGATGGGGTGATGGGGCGAGAGATTTACTCTTTTTCCTAAAAACATGAATGCTCAAGGATGGGTATGATCCCACACACCCTCTAGTTCCCAGGTTCTACCTGGGAATCAAGGGACTGCGAGGCTCTGCCTCTAGCGCTAATACACAACGCAGAGCCTCCTTGTAGCGCATTCCTTGCCTGAAGCCAAGGAACGAGATTATACCAAATTGGTATAGGGATTCTTGTTTCAAAATTCTGGAATAGCCTATTAATCAATGGTTTTAATCCAAAATCTAAAATCCAAAATCCAAAATTGGTATTAGAGGAGTATAACCCCCCATTGATTCACCAACAGAATCGTGTTTTGGGGGGTTAGAGGGATTTTTTTGCGCTCTTTTTGGTCAAAATTTACTCAAAGTAAAGTCTGTTTGTTTGTTTTCTCAGGCGATCGCTAACAATGAATGAAAATTCTCAAAAGAATTTGATTAAACGGTGTTATTTTATGCAGGTTTTTAGGGAATTATAGCAACAACAGCGATCGCGCTTACGCAAAAATACCATGTATCTAAGTTAAATTTCATGCTGTCTTAACAGGTTTTAGCCCAGTACGGTTCAGTTAACTTTTTGCTCCCCCCAACCCCCCTAAAAAAGGGGGGCTGTAAGATTCAATTTCCCCCCTTTTTTAGGGGGGCTAGGGGGGATCTCCAAGGATTTAACATTGCTTGATCTGTATTGGGTTTTAGCCGGAAAGTTATGTTCAGGCTAGCTACACAAAAATTTCAAAAATTGTCTAGAAATCGGTTTAATGTGAGGAATGAACTGTGAAACAGCTTCACGGTAACAGTTTAATATTAGGCGCAACCGCTATAGTTTTTTTAGCGGCTCATCCAGCCCAAGCACAAGTTACTAAAATTACGGATGTGCAGCTAAAAACAGCTAATGGCGGAATCAACCTTATTTTAAAAACTTCTTCTGGCTCCCGCCCCCAAATTTTTACCACACAAAGAGGTAAAACTTTAGTTGCAGATATTATTAATACTCAACTACGCTTACCCCAAGGCAATAGTTTCCGCAAAGAAAACCCCGCTCCAGGAATTACCTCTATTGAAGTTGCTCAGTTGGATGCCAATAGCATCAGAGTCTTGGTGATTGGGGCTGACAGTGCCCCTAGCAGCCAACCTGTAGCCCGAGGAGCAAACAACATCACACTCGGCTTTGCCCCCACAGGAGGAACCACAGCATCAGCACCAACACCTCCCCAAGCACCTACTCCTAACCCAGCACCAGCACCAACACCAGTCCCATCGGTTCCACCTGTTGTTCCTAATCCGCAAGTCAGCATTGATGGCACACCAGCGCAAACAGCCGGGCCTGGTCAACCTCCAACTCCAGCTCCGCCTTTCTTACCTAGAGCCGTCGCTCCGCCAGTGGGAGATATAGCCATCTCTAATATTGATGCTTCTCCCAGTGTAGTTGACTTAGGAACTCAAGAACGTGTACCCCGTCTAGTGCTGCGAGATGCGCCAGTACGCGAAGTGCTGTCACTGCTTGCTCGTGCGGCTGGCTTGAACTTGGCTTATACAGGAGCCGATGCAACTGGGGGACAAGGAGGACAGACAATTTCTCTAGATATAGAAAACGAGCCAGTGCAAGATGTGTTTAACTATGTCTTGCGTTTGAGTGGTCTGGAAGCTAACCGTAGCGGACGCACACTTTTTGTGGGGCCAAGACTACCCAATTCCACACGTGATGTGGTGATGCGGAACCTGCGACTTAATCAGGTCACGATAGGAACTGCCCTAAACTTTTTGGTGTCCTTGGGTGCAGAAAGTGCTGTCAACCGCGAACGACAAGTAACCAACGTCAGTGCTGTTCCTGTAGGTAACGGAGTTGCTCCCATCACTCAAACTCAGACCACTACAGAAACAAGAGTTGAAACTCAACGCATTGATTTTCAAGATTCCAAGCCTCTACTCCGAGGTTTGCAGGCATTAGGAGACGAGCGTACAAATTCCCTGACTTTGATTGGCCCTCCCAGACTAGTTGAGATTGCAATGGCTCAACTAACGCAGCTAGACATCCGTCGTCGGCAAGTGGCAGTTAATGTCAAAATTATTGATGTTAACCTTTTGAATACCAAGGACGTAAACACCAGCTTTTCCTTTGGCGTTGGTAAGAATTTCTTTACTAGTGATGGTGGTGCAGCATCTCTAAATTTTGGTGGGTCTAGACCACCTACTAATGCTGAAGCTGCAAGCAGTGTGACTAGTACACCAGTCATTACTAATCCTATTAAAGGAGGAACATTTATGAATGTTTCACCAGGTGGTATACAAGGGGCAGAAGCTAGTTTAGGCAAGGATGGCAATCCATTACAACCTGGTATCACGAATTATGTTCCGGGAACGACTGGAGCTGAAATTGTACCAACTGAGATTAATACTGATACTGGTGAGCCTACTAAGTATGAATTACAACCCAAGAAGACTAGCGACATATATACATACGCTCTGCCGACTTTGTACCAGTTTCCTAAACGTTTTCTCCTCAGTCTGCAATCTCAGGTGCAAAGTGGCAATGCCAAAATTTTGACTGACCCAACTTTAATAGTACAAGAGGGTCAAACAGCTAATGTCAAACTGACTCAGGAAGTGCTAGGAAACATTACGAGCAAAATAACTAGTACTGATGGTATCGCTACACAAACAATTACAGCTGAGAAAACAGATGTAGGTTTAACCCTGGGTGTCAAAGTTGATCGGATTGACGACAATGGTTTTGTCTCCTTATCAGTGGCTCCCGTTGTCAAAGCACCCCAATCGGCAGCTGATCTAAATGTTGGAGGAGGTAATATTCAAAAAATATTTTTAGTGTCTGAACGCTCCCTGAATTCTGGCATGATTCGCCTACGCGATGGTCAGACGCTAATTCTCAGTGGTATCATCCAAGACACAGATAGAGCCACTGTTTCTAAACTTCCCATCTTGGGGGATCTTCCCCTCATTGGTTCGCTGTTTAGAAGGACAAACAAACAGAACCAGCGGAATGAGGTGATTGTATTGCTCACACCTCAAGTTATGGATGATTCTGAGCGTTCTTCTTTTGGCTATAACTATACTCCTAGCCCAGAGGTGCGGCAAATGCTTGAGCGTCGGGGCTTGCAGGTTCCGAAGCGGTGAGTAGCCATCATGAACTGTGTACATCAGAATGAATGAAAAACCTCACCCCGTCCTATCGGACACCCCTCTCCTTAGCAAGGAGAGGGGAAAGGGTGAGGTTTATTTTCAAGATAGATGGGGAAATCGGAAAATAGCGATTCTTCGCCTCTTTCGCAACAAAAGAATAATGCCTGTGATTTGCAAGTTGAAAGAATTAATGGATGAGCGAGGCTTAAGTCAGTTAAAGCTTGCTCAAGACACTGGCTTAAGTCCAACAACTATTGGTAGTCTCTACCGCCACCAAATTGTGCGCCGTATTGATTGCGATACAGCAGAAGTTTTAATGGATTACTTCGGTTTAAAAACATTGTCAGAGTTATACGAGCGTCGAACCGAAGCTGAATAATCTCTCACTACTGAGAAGCCCGCGATCGCTGTCTGCTTGCAGCACCGCCAGGAGATATCACTTTATAGAGCGATCGCTCTATTCTGGTTTGATTCGCCCGCACGATGGGCAAATACTCATTCTCACCCCATCTTGACCTACTTTTCTATCTCCTCATTAGTGTGGTTTGGTGAATTCCTTGAAACTCTAGAATGAATCTATCTATAAATTGAAGACAAGGCAAATGCAGAGTATAAAATTACGCTCTCATGTGGGCGAAGATGGGATTTTACATTTAGAAATTCCAGTGGGTATAACGGACAAAGATTTAGAAGTGATGGTGATTTTTCAGCCACTAGAACTATCGGCGCAGATGAAAACACCAGAAGAATTGGGCTGGCCTGCTGGTTTTTTTGAGCAGACTTATGGTATTTGCCAGGATGACCCTATTGTTATTGATTCTGAGGGTGTGTTTGAGCAAAGAGAAGAAATCTTGTGAGGTATTTGTTAGATACCAATGTTTGCATCCGTTATCTCAATGGTAGGTCGGTGGCAATTAGGGAACGTTTGCAGGCAACAAGAGTAGCAGATATTGCTGTGTGTTCGATAGTCAAGGCAGAGTTATTTTATGGAGCGATGAGAAGCAATCATCCTGAGCGAACATTAGCCAGACAGCAACAATTTCTCAATTTGTTTGTTTCTCTGCCTTTTGATGATGCTGCTGCAATAATATACGGACATATTCGCGCTGACTTGGCTGTGAGTGGTACTCCCATTGGTCCCAATGACTTACAAATTGCATCTATTGTCTTGGCGAATAGTTTAATATTAGTAACGCATAATACAGGTGAATTTGGTCGGGTAAACGGGTTGCAGATAGAAGATTGGGAGGAAGCCCGTTAGATAGCGATACAGGTCGATAAATTTACAGAACTTATAATCAAGTTCTTAGTGGCTTAATCAATATGATTAATAATTCTAAATCTTGGTTAATAAAACATTAAAACAGAGATAGAGAAAGATTTTCTCTCCTCACTACCTCTACTTCCCCTACCCCCATATCTCTAACAATTCTCCCTGTTCCCCTCGCAACAGGGGTTTTTTCTAAGTATTTTTTCCTACTTTTGCGGGTGTTTTTAGTGAAACAAACACCCTTTTTAAATAAAAAATCCTGAAATCTATATAAATTAATGGTTTCATCTATCCACTTCTGGCTTGAACACTTTAGAATGATTCATTGAAAAGTCGAGCCTATGAGAGTTACAGCGTTTTTAAGCATAAATACTCAAAAAGGTGACTTTGTAAATCTCAAAACAGGGGTTTAAGTAAAGATGCGTCAAGGCGCATCTGTACGCAATCTCAAGTAAAACTCAAGGAGTTTGACATGAACAAAGGTGAATTAGTTGATGCCGTAGCTGAAAAGGCTAGCGTAACCAAAAAACAAGCTGATGCAGTCTTAACTGCTGCTTTGGAAACGATCATTGAAGCTGTTTCTTCTGGCGATAAAGTAACGTTGGTGGGATTTGGTTCTTTTGAATCACGCGAACGCAAGGCCCGCGAAGGACGCAACCCCAAAACCAACGAAAAGATGGAAATTCCTGCAACTAAGGTTCCTGCCTTCTCTGCTGGAAAGCTGTTTAGAGAAAAAGTTGCACCCCCAAAATCTTAATCAGTGGTGTTTTTCTAGGGAACTCTTTTTTGATGCGGCAAACAGCACACGGGGGGAATTTAGCTTGGGCAGCGGCACTGGCTGGCTGTTCCCCTAGTGCTATTGTTGATTTTTCTGCGAGTATCAGCCCGTTGGGACCCCCCAGCAGCGTGTTAACTGCGATTGAGTCTCAACTGGGTAATCTTAGGCACTATCCTGACCCTGATTATCATGAACTGAGACAGGCTCTGGGTCAGTTTCATCAACTGCCGTCTGAGTGGATTCTGCCAGGTAACGGCTCGGCAGAATTACTGACACTAGCAGGAAAAGAATTAGCAGAACTAGCCGCAACAGCTTTAATTACTCCAGCCTTTGGCGACTACTACCGATCGCTAACGGCATACGACGCTAAAGTGCTGGAATTTCCTCTTTCTTTAGTCACTGCTCATTTGTCATCGATTCTTGACACGCGACAAATGACAAAGGACAAAGGACTACTCCTAAATAACCCCCATAACCCAACGGGACAGTTATTTTCGCGAGAAGACATTCTGCCCTACCTAGAGGAATTTGCTTTGGTAGTGGTGGATGAGGCGTTTATGGATTTTCTGCCTCCCCATCAGGAACAAAGCCTGATTGGGGAAGTGCAGAAATATCCCAATTTGGTAATTTTGCGATCGCTCACCAAGTTCTACAGTCTCCCTGGACTGCGGTTGGGTTATGCGATCGCTCATCCCGATCGTTTGCGGCGATGGCAGTCTTGGCGTGACCCCTGGCCAGTCAACATCCTTGCCCAAGCCGCAGCAGTGGCCGCAGTAGGCGATCGGGAGTTTCAGGAGCAAACCTGGGCATGGCTACCAGCGACACGCAACCAACTGTTTGAGGGTTTAGCCCAAATTCCAGGTTTGCAACCCTTGCCAAGCGCTGCTAACTTTTTACTTGTGAAATCACAGCAGCCTAGTTCCCAATTGCAGCAACAACTACTCAAGCATCACCAGATTTTAATTCGTGATTGCTTGAGTTTCCCTGAACTTGGCGATCGCTATTTTCGTGTTGCTGTACGCTTATGTTCAGAGAATCAGCGTTTATTAGACGCTATTTCATTAGTCCAGAGTCCAGAGTCAAAAGTCCAGAGTCAAAAAATTGACCCTTGACTCTTGACCCTTGACCCTTGACCCTTGACCCTTGACCCTTGACTAATGACAATTGACTACGATGTTGTAATTATTGGTGGCAGTCTTGCAGGGCGTTACGCTGCCCTCATGGCAACCCAATTAAGAGCCAAAGTCGCTTTGGTAGAGCCAAAAACTAATTATGAATTTATTCATCACCACGTTTTTAGAGAGATAGGCAAATTCTCTCGTCAGGTAAGTAATGCTGGGCAATTTGGTCTTGGAGTTTTATACCCTGACACCGCAGAAAAATACCAAATTTCTGTGGCATGGCCAGAAGCAATGCTGTATGCTCGCGGCATTGCCTCCAATATCGAAGAACAGCATTCACCTGTTATCTTAGCTGCCCGAGGTGTTGATGTTATTGTCGGTGAGGGTCAGTTTCAATCCTCACCAAATTTGACATTTGTTGTTAATGACCGTTTGTTACGGGCACGTACCTATTTACTGGCTAGTGGTTCAGTTCCAATAATTCCAGAGATTGAAGGATTGCAAAAAACAGGCTTTCTTACCCTGTCTAATATTTGGCAGTCCCTTAGCAGTTCTGTATCACCTAAAAATTGGGTAATTATTGGCGGTGTCCCCCAAAGCATCGAGTTAGCGCAAACTTTAGTGCGATTGGGTTGCAGCGTTACCTTAGTAATAAATCGTCCCTCTATAATTAGCCATACCGATCCAGAAATAGCTCTACTCTTACAAGCGCAACTGGAAGCAGAGGGTGTACGTGTCCTTAACCACACAGCAGTTACTCAGGTACGGTTAATAGACGATAAAAAGTGGCTTCAGGTGGGAGATAAGGCGATTGAAACAGATGAAATTGTAGTAGCAACTGCACAGCAGCCGAATATTAAATCTCTGAATTTGGCTGCGGTGGGTGTGAAATGGCATCATCGTCACCTGGTAGTGAATGAGAAACTGCAAACAACTAACTACCGCATTTTCGCTTGTGGTGATGTAATTGGTGGCTATGAATTTCCTCACATTGCTAATTATGAAGCAAGAATTGCCTTAAAAAATGCTCTGTTTTTACCCTGGAGCAAAGTTAATTATCATTGCATTCCGTGGGGAGTATTTTCTCAGCCCATGTTGGCGCAAGTTGGTATGACAGAGGCACAAGCAAGACGCCGATATCATCAAGATGAAATTTTAGTATTACGGCAGTATTTCAAAACCCTGGCAGCAGCCCAAATCCAAGAAGAAACCACAGGTATTTGTAAATTTATTGTTCGACGTAATGGAGAAATTTTAGGGGCTTCCATATTAGGAGCAGAAGCTATTGAGTTAATTAATGTTATTGCTTTGGCGATCGCCAAAAAAATTAAAATCGATCGCATAGCGAATTTATCTCCTATCTCTGTGAGTTTTTCAGAGATTTTAGAAAAAACTGCAAACGAGTGGAATCAGCAAATGTTCCAAAGTAATACTATGTTGCAAGAATTTTTAGAAAGTTTTTTTCATTTCCGTCGCGATTGGAATTTATGAGTTTATTAGATCGGCACAATTAAAGTTAACTCGTGAATATCGTCATTTGTCATTTGTCATTCGTTCTTTATCCTTTGTTGTTTGTTGGTTTTTTATCACTGTACGGGCGCAAAGCTTTGCGCCCCTACTAACCAATGACTAATGACCATTGACTCATAGCTTTTTATTCTTCCCTTCTGATAGTGAAACACTACCAATACCTTGTAAAATACCACGAACAACCAAACCTAAACCTCGACCAACTACTTGCGTTAGTACGAAGACGACTCCTCTACCTAAGAAAGATAATAGCGATCGCAGACGAGGCGCGATCGCATCACCAAATTCTAGCCCTAAAGTCACCAATAGAGCAATTCCTGAAAGTTGGGCTAACTCTTGCCCACGGGGGGCATAAATTGAAGTTTTGGCGATACCGCGTGGAGCAAATACGAATATTTCATAGCGGCTTTCAAAAATTGCCTTCGGTTCTGTTACATAATTTCTCATCCGATATTTCCAAGACAAATTATTTCTGAAACGTTCCATTTCTCGCGTCGAAATTAATTTGCGGTCATAAAAATTTTGCTTAATATCTTCTACATCTGCTAAATAGCTTAGTAGTGGTTGTACTACACCATTACCTATCTGAATTAATAAATTTTCTAACAACATTTCTGCTTGCTGATTAGCTTCAAAACTACCCGCCGGATAGTTTGTATTGTCAATAGTCAAATTTGTTTGAAATAGCAAATAATTAAACAATTCTACAACAAACGGAATTTGCTTGAGAATTTCTGCTTGCACTACTGCCGAATTTTGTAGTAAAATTTTCACTATTTCGACACGATTATTACCTAATCTCACTAGAGAAAACTTACCAAAAAACTCTGTAGTTACTTCTTCCCATAAATCATACAAGATTGTATTTTTGAGTTCAAATAATTGCTTGATTTCAATTTTATAACTACGTAGTTCATCCAGAACCTCAGCAATTTTTTGCAAAATCAAATAAAGCAATTCTCGTTTTTTATCTGGGCGCAAAATGTCAATTTCCAATGGTACATCTGTAATATTTTGCAAAGGTGATTGCAGTTTATTAATACAAGATGCAAATAGTTTTGCTTGCAGCGCTCTGGGGCTAAGTAGAGAAGGGGTATTTTTAGCGATCGCACTACTACTAGAGAGATTTACGGGAGGGGGTGGTAGTTGTTCGGAAATATCTGCTATTTGCTCATCTACTGGCTGTGGTTGTGGTGTCGCCAACAAATGATTAACTAGCCAACGAGCCGCTAGCAATTCTCGCCGCTGTCCAGCTAAAATTGCCCGTTCTAGTTCTGGCTGTCCGGGAACTTGCAAACGTGCCGTCACTGCTGCCAAGTTGGCGTCTATTTGAGCAGTTCCTGATAAACGCAAATTCTCTAACAATCTAAATAAAGGATTTCGGGAGGAATAAGGAGTTTTTATTCTCCCCTTCTCCCCCTCCCCCACTCTCCCCGGTTCCCAATACCAATAGGAACGACCTGCTGCCACTTCTTGCATGGCGGTGACTATTTCAGAAACGGGTGTACCTTTGGGGCAGTAACCATCTATACCAGCTGTCCTAGCCGCCAATAGCAACCCTTGGTTTTGAAGAGAACTGAGGAGCAAGATTGGTAGGTTGGGATACTGAGTTTTCAATTGCCGACACAGTTGTAAACCTAGTTGCTGGCTGGAGATAGAGCGACCGTTGCCAAGTTCCAAGACAACTAAATTCACGCTGGTGGGGTCTTTTTGGGCAAGTTCTGCTAAAGTCTGCAACACACTGGTATCTGTGTCTGCCTCTGATACCACCTGCAAATCAGAAAATTCTTCTAGAGCAACCCGTAATCCTAGTCGGAAAATAGGATCTTGGTCAACCAGCAATAATTTCAGAGGGCGATCGCTCATAATCCACTTGAAAATACTTTTGATGCTGTTTTTCTCAAATCGAAAACAGCTTTGATATCTAACTTATCCCCTCATTGTCACCTGTTTGTGAAGACAAAAAAATCGATGATAATTGCCATAGGCAGCCATTAAATATGTAATTAAATGAACTTGAGTATTCGGCATTGGTTGGCAGAATATTATCTCGAAATACCTGAAATCGCAGGATTATCGCCCGGACAGATAGCAGTTATTGCCTTCCGTATTGTTCAGGATATGGAAGTCAAAAGTTTGATGCCTTTAGACATTTGTACTCTAGCAGAAGTGTTAGAACTACCCCTAGATACAGTTTGGCAGGAAATCAGCGTAATTGCTCAGTTGACAGCCAGCCTTGCCCGCGCAATTACGCAAAAAAAGCCATTAAAACGCAATGAAGGTACATGGTTGGCATTTCAAATTGCCTACCTTCAAGGTTTGCAACAAGTTCTTGATTGGGAACACAACTTGCGAAGGCCTTGGCTAGATCGAGTAATGCTGGGGGATGCTCCGACACGAAGACACAAAGACACGAAGACACAAAGACACGGTGAATTTTTAACAAAACTCTCCCCATCTCTTCCCGTGAAACCTCTGCAAGATACTCAACTGCAAGGACTGCTCAAAACTCTTCGTCCAGGAAAACTCAGCGATACTCAAGCTGAACAAGCCCTGAGTTTGGTTGCAGATTCATTACTGGTGCAACAGATGAATAATGCTGCCGTAGCGTGGTTTATTGCCAATGGTGTAGAGGAAGCAGAAGCTAAATTGATAACGCAGCGCCTCCAAAATTCTCTGAGTGGTCATTTACTGGCAGTTATAGCTGAAAATGCCCCTCCCTTAGCCCAGCTGCAAAAATTCGTTGGATTGGGAAATTCATTGTCTGCTAGCTCGGCTGATACTGATAAGGAATTACAAACCCCAGAAGTTGGCTTAAGTGTAGGTGACAAAATTGACTTATACAGGGAATACTACCGAGCCAGTTTAATGCAGAAGCAGTCTAAACCTCTGCTGATGGAATCCTTTTCTCTTAAGGATATTTATG
This sequence comes from Fischerella sp. PCC 9605, assembly GCF_000517105.1. Taxonomy (GTDB): domain Bacteria; phylum Cyanobacteriota; class Cyanobacteriia; order Cyanobacteriales; family Nostocaceae; genus PCC9605. The sequence goes on from NZ_ALVT01000034.1 coordinate 79,426, forward strand.
TTCCCCCAAACGGTTTGCCAATCAATGAGAGTGATTCTCAACCAGAGCAAAAAACTGCTAAATCGGTTGATTTAATGACATGGGCGCAGCAACAATTAACTGATTTAAAAACTATTACTGCGATCGAGTCGGAACCTGGTTATGGAAAAACTAGTTTCTGTCAAATGTGGGCAGCAACTGTAGCAAAAGAACTTTACCCTACGTGGATGCCGATACTAATTCGCCTGCGGGATGTAAAGTACGGTAAAAATTTAGCAGAAACGCTGAATTCTGCTTTTACAGGACATTGTCAAACTAACCTTTCTGATTGGCTGCAACAAAACTATCCTCGTTGTCTTTTGCTGTTAGATAGTCTGGATGAACTACCTGTTTCTCATCAAGGTAATCGAGCAAAAATCATTTTTATGCAGCAGTTACTCAATCTGCAATCTCAATCTCGCCATAAGATTGTGTTGACGAGTCAGTCAAAAGCTTTGCAGGAAATTAGCAAAGAACTAGCACTGCCATTGCGGCGAATTCGCATTCAGCCCTGGGATCAGGAAGAGTGGAGACAATGGTTTCAACAGTGGGCAAAAGTGCAATCATTGCCCATCGCCCAAAACTTCTTTACTTTTCTCAAACAGTCAGGATTATTTTCTGCTACATCCAAGCTACCGCAACTTTCTCACCTTGTCCGTCAACCTTTAATGCTTTATTTGTTGGGTGTTTTACATCGGGACGGACTGCTAGATGATGAACTATTACTACTAGCTGCCAATACTCAAGCAAAAACCAACGCAACGCTTTTATGGGAAATTCACCATCGGTTAAATCGCTGGTTGTTGGATTATCCTCAACCTGGTGGCATCAAGACAATGCTGTTGCGATCGGGGTTAAATTATATCCATCGTACACAAGATGCGATCGCCAATCTTCTCCAAGATCGCCATCCCCAAGATGTACTCGCACAAATGCAAGCGATCGCATTAAAAATTTTGCACTCCCAACGCCATCAAATTGATTTACCTGACGAGGCGAATAACAGCACGCTACCAGCCTTTTATTTTAGGAGTGGGAGAGAGGGAGAGAGGGAGAGGGGGGGAAAGATTTCACCCCACCACCCCACCACCCCACCACCCCATCATAGGATTGAATTCTCTCACCCCAAATTAGGAAAATTTCTCTGCGTTCAAGCTATTGTCGCTCAACTAAAATTACTTACCCAACGGCAAGAAAATGCTTATGGTGAAATTACATTTGTGCTGGAATCTCCCAGTAGCGTTGCCCAGCATCTTTATAATTTACTCGGTTTCGGAATTCTCACTCAGGAAATACAAGAACTTGTGATTGAGGGTTTAGAGAGGGAACCAAAGCAAGAGTTCTCCTTTGAGATATTGTGCGATCGCCTGCTGCCTTTTTGGTATGCTTACTGTCGAGGTCGTTGGTTAGACGAAGGTATCACACACAAAGCTTTAACTCATTTTCAGGCACTGCAAAACCCCGTAAATGTAGAACAAGTAAATGCAGCTGTGGGATTGAATGTGTTTTTATTGCTTTGTGCTTGTCATCAAAAAACGAAAGTTCCGTTTTGGCCTTGTGGCAATCCAGACAATTTGGCACAATTCCAGCCAGAAGCACTAATGATGCTGATTGCTAGAACAGCAGTTTTAGATAAAGCTGCTTTCGCCACACACCTGCACTCAACATCCCTTGTTTTTCTCAATTTATCAGCAGCTTACTTGCCACAAGTAGTGTTATCTGGCGCAAATCTTGAGCAGATAGATTTATCAAATGCCGAGTTAATGGGGGCAAATTTAGCCGGAGTCAGCTTGCAAGGAGCAAATCTTGCATACGCGAACCTCACAGGGGCAAATCTCACACACGCCAACCTGACAGGCACAAAACTCACAGGTGCCAATCTCACAGGTGCCAATCTCACAGGAGTGAATTTCCAGTCAGTCAATGTCACTAACACCTGCTTATTTGAAGCTATTCTAAGTGACATCAACAGAGAGATTGCCGCTATCAATGGTGCAATTTTCTCATTAGAAGAGTTTCAAGCAATTAAAAGTTTGCTGTTAGAGTCGTCCCATACCGATATCTCCATCTCCTCTTCCTCTGAAAACACAGCCGCTTGGTTAAAAGATACCTCTGAAGTCACGCTAATTGAAAGTGCAGAAGGCAAACCAATTTTGTCAGCTGATTTATATGAGGATTATGGTGATGATGAGACAATTTTGGGCTGAATTTTTAACGGCTAGGGAATAAAAATTATGAATTATGAAATTTTCAGCATTCATGATTCTCACCCACTCCCTATGCCCAGTCCCCAGTCCCCAGTTCTTAATCTTTGGAATCACGATAACCGTAAAAGTTAATACTGTAGTCAGTGATCCGAACTCCTGTTTGTTCTTCAACTAAGCGGATGATATCTTCTGGCAATGTTACATGAACATCTAATATTTGGTTAGTATCAAGACAGTTGACATGGCTGTGAGAGTCACTGATATTGCCGTATAAACGCCCGTCGCAGCGTTCAATACATTCAATGATGCCACTAGAAGATAATGCTTCTAAATTTTGGTATACAGAAGTATGACCGATCGCTTTACCTTGCTGATTGAGGCGATCGTAAATTTCTCTAGCAGACAGATGCTCTTTTGCTTGCCAAAGTAATTCCAGAATGAACCGACGCTGGCGACTGACGCGCATACCCAGCGCTTGACACTGCTCTAGGGCATCTTCTAAAGAACGAATTGGTTGTGTAGATATCGTCGGTTTTTGCATATTTTATGCTTTTTAACTGTTCGGGCAATTTTTTCTTGTGAATATTTATTTGTTATTTTATATATCTAAGCATTATGCACTCCCCCAGGTTGCCTTTCACTATTGCTGCGGAAATCACATACTCAACGAGAGCAATTTTTGTGCTTCTTGACAACTTTGCGATCGCACCTTAATCTAAAACAAACTCATTACAACTTTAGCTTAAAATTGCCACAAACGTCTACCCAAAGGCAAGTGTGTTGTCTTTAGTCAATAGTTAATTGTTAGTGGTTAGTGGTTAGTGGTGAGCTAGCGCGGTCTTGGGGGTTCCCCCCATGAGCGACTAGCGAACCCGAAGGGTTAGTAGTTAGTAGCTAGTGGTTTACTACTTTCCATCTGTCCTTCTCCTAATCCCCCTTGTCACCCATATCTCCCTTGTCTCACCCATAAAGACAATTTCTGAATACTGATACCAAGTTGTGTTCAGATATAGCAATTCGTGCCCTCTCCCCCTCCCCTGTTCCAAATTGGGAGAGGGGTGCCGACAGGCGGGGTGAGGGAAGTACTATCTTTGACTGCAACCTAGTATGAATCTATGCTCTAGGGACTAATGTGAAGGTAGATACCATTAAAAATCCCACCCTTGAAAAAGGGTGGGATTGTTTGTCGATCAGAGAAATAGTTTCAGACAACTTGCCACCAACCAAAAGCTGGGCCAATAAAACGGATTGTCACCCAAGCTACAACCATAAGGCCAATGCCAATCCAGGCACCGCGATTTGTCCATTTGACAAATAGTTCTGCTTGTGACTTGGTGATTGGAACCCAAGGTAAGATGCGAGTCTGTTGGCTCTTGCCGTAATCTTCTCCCAGTGCGGTTTTACGACGCTTTGCTTCACCCATTTGCTCACCTACCATGAAAAATCAAAATTTCAAATTTGACTGCATTAAATATCTGCTAAGGCTGATGATAACGCTTAATGGTCATTAGTCATTGGTCAAGATTTTTGACAAATGACAAAGGACAAATGACTAATGACTATGGAGAATTGTCTTCGCCAGATTGGGAAAACAAACTGGGATCGAGATAGTTAATGCGTGCCAAGGGACTAAGGGCAGCCAGAACTTGAGCGCCATAACTGCGGTTTACCACCCGGCTATCAAGTAGAGCCACGATACCTTGACTTTCTCGTGCTGGAGCGATCGCTCTTTGCAATTCGTTCAAAGCTGCGGGCAACAGAAACAAACGAAACCAGTCTTGATGCGATCGCTTATAATAAGCTACTCTGCCTGCTACAAGCGGATGTTCGAGAGATGGTAGGGGCAAGGTAGCAATAACGATCAGTTGGGGTGCAGGCAAAACTTTTTGATGCTCTCGCCAAAATTCCCAACCGCTAACTAAAATGCCATTTTCGTCTAAACAAGTTTTTTCTACCTGCACTCGTGAGCCAAACTCTGAAGCCAAAATTGCTCCTACTTGCGCCTTCAGCGGTACATCTCCTACTAATACAACTGTCAATCCTGGTGATGTCGCACTCAGACAAACCAGCGTCCGGACTTTGTGAATAAACGCGGCTTGAAATTCTGGCGTGTTTGGCAAGGGAAACTGATGTGGTACGTACAGTTGAATGGCTTCTGTTTGGCTGTCCGAGAACTTCAGACAAGTCAATTCCCCACCTAATCCAAAGCGCTGGCGAAAAATCGGAGCTTCCGTTTCCGGTTCTAAAGTGCTGCCAATTAACACCACAGGTTGCCGCTGCCAAATCGGTGAAAGTATTTCTGCTATCTCAATCGGAGCTATGTGTAAAGAAAATGAACCTTGACGACGGGCAATAGTAGCCCAGAGGAGGGGAGGAGGAGAGAGGGAGGTGGGGAGATGGGGAGAGGGGGAGGTGGGGGAAGTAGTTTGGAATTGTTGCCAGAAGTTTTTCCAAGAATCTGGCAGGCTAGCGATGTCCAAAGCCGAACAAAGACGGCTCAATATTTCTACCTCTGTTTGGGAAATCAGATAACATTCATAGGGATTAGCAGGATGCTGAAATAGTTCATGTGTCAGTTCTACCCGTGCAGAACGAATTTCCTCTGCGATGTGCGGGCAAGCAAGCATGAGCTGATCCCAATCATGGGCTTCCCAAGTGATGGTGAGGCGATCGCGCACCCAATCTTCTAGATCGTCCACGCCATCAATAATTGTGGGAATGTCACTGGGAAAATTATCATTGAGCGCAAGTTGTCCTTTTAACCAAGCTTGAGGGGAAACCAACAAAAGCCCTTGGAACTCACCACCAGGCCAAACGTCACCTGTTCTAATCGCTTTGTTGACTCGCAGCCACTGCTGTAGGCGGGGAATTTCTACTTTCGCAAGACGTTGTTGCACAGCTTCAGGTGCAACAATAATCACAGGGTCGTGCCACATCAACGCTGATGCCACGAAGCTTGTACGGTAACGCCCTTGATAGCCACAAGCTGCACCTACTTGAATTAAGGCGCTACGTCCTAGGCGCAGAGCGCGTGCTACCAACCGTGCCATCGTCAAATGATGGGGCCAGGAAGGGAAACCCGCCTGCGATCGCAGGAAGTTATGTAGTGATAAGTGAACTTCTGCCTCAATCACACGCTTTTCATCCCATACAAAGTGATTTTACTTGTAACAACCCCATTTCCATTATGTATGTTGTCATTAGTCACTGGTCATTAGTCATTTGTTTTTAGCAATGACCAATGACTAATGACCAATCACCAATCACCAATTACCCTGAATTATGGCAACCTATACAGGAATTTCCAGCGAAGCTTTTAGGCATCCCCTAGATCGGCAAGCCGAGCAAGCCTTACGCAGTTTACCAGGATTTGATTTAGTTGCCCGTAAATTTGTGGAATTTGTCTACGAACGCCCCCAGCTAGTCTATCTAATGGGCAACACCATCCAAGTTGGGCCTCGTCAATATTCCACTATTTACCAGATGTTTCGGGAATGCGTGCGGGATTTGGATATTTATCCAGAACCAGCACTATTTGTATCACAAAATCCCCAAGCCAATAGCTATGCAATGGGGCAGGAGCATCCATATATAGTCATAAATACAGGGATTTTAGACTTACTGAATGAAGCCGAAACTAGGGCGGTGTTAGCCCATGAACTGGGGCATATTAAATGTGGTCATACTATTTTAATTCAAATGGCGATTTGGGCGATGAATACCGCTTATGCCCTTGGTAGATTTACTTTTGGCATTGGTAATTTTGTAACACCAGCCTTAATTTATGCCTTTTTTGAATGGCGGCGCAAAGCCGAGTTATCAGCCGATCGTGCAGCGTTGCTAGTAGCAGATGACTTAAATATCGTGATGTCATCAATGATGAAAGTTTCAGGTGGCAGTATAAAATATGCCAACGAATGCAGTTTACAAGAGTTTATTCGTCAGTCAGAAAATTATCAAGCACTGGATGAAGATGGACTTAATCAAGTGTATAAATTTTTGGTATACAACGGTGCTCAAGGCGAAATGCTCAGCCATCCTTTTCCTGTAGAACGCGTGCATTATCTGCAAGAGTGGGCAGTATCAGAAGAATATCAGCAAATCAAGAGAGGGAATTATGCGCGATCGCCCGCATCCGGAGCAGTTGATGTCACACCAACGGACACTACCCAAAACAAAGAAGTAGAAGATTTACGGCGACAAATTGAAGAATTGCAAAGGGAAATTAATAAAATGAAGAAATCGGAGTAATTAAAAATGGGGTAATTTGAAAATACTTTGTGTCTTTGTGCCTTAGTGGTAAAAAAATCTTGAACCACCAAGACACTAAGACACTAAGAGTAAAATAATTTTCATGCTTAGGAGCTGGGCGTTCGCTTATTTTGGAACTCTAAGTTGATTTAAAGCCTTGATTCAAAAGGAAAAAGGCTATTTTTAAGTAGACAGTCAACTTAAAGTAACATTTACCACCTTCATAGCCGGCTCCCAGAAGCGTCTATTTAAGGCGTAGGGAGGTACAAATCATAAAAATGGCTTAAACCTTATACGAACTAAAAATGCCTGAATTGACTGAATCGCCTAGATTACAAGCTCTGTAAGGCTTAATTAAATTGTCGGATCAAAAATGAGCGAACGGACAGTAGGAGTGTACGCGGTTCATGACGGCTACTTATAAATTTTTCAATATGAATATCAAATTTACTAAGTTCCTGTCTGTTTTATCTATAGTTATTGCCTTTGTCTTCTTCTTACCAGGAATTGTTTTGGCAGCACCGGCTAAACTCGATACAATCTCTACTGCTATTGTTGCCCAAACAGCGAAATCATTCTCAGAAACTGATTTTACTCCACAGGTGCGGCAACAACTCCAGGCTGTGCGACAACGCCGAAACCGCGAGATTCAGAAAGTTTTAGATTCATCTCAAGTCGCGCAATTCACTCACAATCTACGCTCTGGTAATAATTTTCATCAAGCTCTAGAAAAACTTCACTTGCAAGGCGATCAGAAGGAAATGGTAGAGGCGATCGTGAAAATTTGTGATTTGAAAATCAAGGCAATTTTATCTCGTTATTCACTGCAAGCAGGAAAATAATTTTTGTGGCAGTGCATATTTCCGAGATGGATAAAGTTAGGAGATGTACAGTAAAATTTGTTGCTATCGCAAAGGCAAAATTGTTACCTGCACTGTAAAAGCGTGTTCAAATTGAGTTTAGTGTTCCCCTAATTTAATCACAGAAAATATAGATGAGTAATCTTCGTGAGCAAATGACATTTTCATAGCCATTTCCAAAATTTTCTTTACCCCTTCGATACTGTTAACATTCAAACCAGCTGTTTTAGCTTCTTCGATAAAGAAATCAGTATCTTTCATCAAATGTTTTGTTGGAAAATTAGGATTGGCATAATTGCCATCCAGCATTCTTTGTAGCTTTTTGTCAAAAGTTGGCGCGTAAAGAGCACTCTGGCGCAGAATGTACATAAACAAGTCTTCATCGATGCCATAACGCTGGACAAAGCTAAGACTGAGAGCGAAAGCTGTTGTTAGCGAAGCAATCAGTTGATTTAAAGCTAGTTTCAGCGCTGCACCAGTTCCTACTGGGCCAACAAGGACAGGCTCTGGACTAAAATGTTTTAATAACTCTAAGTGGCGCTGATATTGTTCTTGATGTGCGCCTACCATCACAATCAATTTACCAGCTTGTGCTTCTGAGATGCTACCAAGTACAGGTGCTTCTAAATACTCACCACCTGCGGCAACTACTGCATCTCGAATTTCTCTACTTTCGGTAGGAGTAATAGTTCCCATTTGAATAACGCTGCGTCCTGCTACAGCTTGCGAAGACTGATCTGATAGCAACACAGTATAAATAGCTGCGGCATTGGTGAGCATCAGAATTACACAGTCAGCAGCGCGAATGGCTTGATGGGGCTTCTCTACTATTTCCGCACCTGCTGCCTTGAGGGGTTCTAACTTTTCTGGGGTGCGGTTGTAGGCAATTAGCTGGACTTTTGCTTCTAACAACTTCTGCGCCATCGGCAGCCCCATTAATCCAGTCCCCAGAAATGCTACCTTCATTTTTGACGTTCCTCTGGTCGAGCGATCGCTTTTTTCGTAAATATTAGACATGGGTTAAGAAAAGTCAAAAGAAATTATTTATCTTTTGACTTTTGACTTTTGACTTGATTTAGCCGCCTGCGGCAAAAGTAACCATAATCATCACTGAAAGTAAAATACCAGGAACGAGTAGCACGATTAACATTAATAGGTCATGGGTGGTCATAATTATTACCTTCTGAATGTCTATTTTTTCACTGTCATCAGTGTTATGTTAAGTTAACTATTCCCCAAGCGAGATTAACAAAATTTTAAATTTTTTAGATTGATGCTGGTTCGGGCATGCTAAATCCCTTCAGTGGTTGAGATATTTCTGTCTCTGTCAATCCTTTAGTTTGCAGTAAAACACTAAATCTGCCCAATCCAAAGGGATCTAAAAGCTGGTGTAATGCATCTCGCCGTCGCAGCAACTCAGAGATTGGCTGCTTTGTATAGGATAGAGACGCAATGCGATCGCCCAAACCCAGTGCCATCAAAAACAATTCTTGCTGCGTCAAACCCACTTTAGTTAATCCGCAGCGTTCACCCCATCGTTCTAAAGCAGTAAAGTCAACATGAGCTGTGATGTCTTGTCGCCCGATATTGATATAGGGGTTATTATGACGCTGATGACGCCAGTAGCACTGTAGCGTCCCTTGCGATCGCCTAGGATTGTAGTAACGGCTGGCGGGATAGCCATAATCTATAGTTAGCACATACCCTCGCTGCAAACGGTCTGCTACTACACTTAACCAATCCAAAGCTGCTAAATTTACCTCACTGCGGTAGCCCTCTGGATAGAGATTTTCTGTAAACTGAATGCCAACTAAATCAAAATATTCAACCAGTTTGGGAGTGGAAGGTTCACCTGTGATTTCTGTGAATGCTTGAGTGGGAGAGGGGGAGAGGGGGAGAGGGAGAAAGGGGGAAGTAGGAGAAACCAATGACTCTTGACTCTTGACTCTTGACTCTTGACTATTGACTCTTGACTCTTCCTGTACAGTCACATAAATTTCCTGCAATTGTCCATTTTCGAGAATGAACTGATGCACTGGCAAAGCATCCACCAATTCGTTAGAAAAAAAGCAGCCAATAATGGAGTCTTCTGGTATTTCTTCTAAACTGCACCAGCGTACTGTAAATTCTTGCAGGCGTTGTTGTTGTTCTTGCTTTAAACCCGGTGACTTTTCTACAATTACATACTCTAGTGCTGCAAAAAAATCTGGATAGCGCTGCTGTACATACTTTAGAATATCCCATGCTAAATGCCCTTGGCCTGCACCCATTTCTACCAGAGAAAAACGCATAGGTTGACCTAAAATTTCCCACATCTGGAAAAATTGCTCAGCCAGCAACTCGCCAAAATCTGCACCCAGGTGAACAGAAGTGAAAAAATCTCCCTGCTTGCCAAGGTTCATTGCCTGAGTGGAATAGTAGCCGTAGTCAGGGTGATACAGTGCCATTTCCATGTATGCAGCGAAAGTGATTCGCTTTTGGGGGCTGGTGGTAATGTAATCGGCTATGGCAGTACACAGCGTTGGATGAGAATCCATAAACTTTGAGATTGAAAATTTTAGATTTGATACGAATAAGTTCAGTACTATGTTGAGTTTTATCAGTTCAGGGTGAATGCGCTTTGCTTTCAGGACATAAAATCGTTACCCAAATAATGGTAATGCTCAAGTAGGTAGATTTACAGCAGTTTTCAATTGAATGTACCATACTCAAACCTCACCCCCATCCCCTCTCCTTAGTAAGGAGAGGGGTGCCAGAGGCGGGGTGAGGTTTGTTCTATTTAGAGGATCTTTTAAAAGTCCTCTTGTCGGTAGCAAAAAGTTTTAGATTCCCCTAAATCCCCCTTTCCAAGGGGGACTTTGATTCCGGTTCCCCCCTTTTTAAGGGGGGCTAGGGGGGATCAATAAGTGCCGAAAATCACAGCCAACCACTTTTCAAACAACCTCTTAAATGAAAACAGCTGTAACTACAGGTAGGCGCTATTCTTGAAAATTTAACTTTTGACTATCGGTCTACCGACCCCATGATGATATCGATACTACCCAAGATTGCCATAATGTCAGCGACTTTCATACCCCGTAGCAATTGAGGCAAAATCTGTAAATTGTTAAAATCTGCCGGACGAATCTTCCACCGCCACGGGAAAACATTATCATCCCCAATCAAATATATCCCTAATTCACCTTTGCCGCTTTCTACGCGGGCGTAAACTTCTCCTTTGGGAATTTTAAAAGTAGGAGCGATTTTCTTAGCAATGTACTGATAATCGAAATCATCCCATTCTGATTTTTTGCCTGCTGCCATCCGTTTTGCTTCTAGGTTTTCGTAGGGGCCGCCGGGAAGACCCTTGATAGCTTGGCGAATAATTTTCACAGATTCCCGCATTTCCCGCATTCGTACTATGTAACGGGCAAAGCAATCACCAGCAGTTTCCCACTGCACCTCCCAATCGAAGTCATCATAGCACTCGTAATGGTCTACTTTCCGCAGATCCCATTTCACTCCAGAAGCGCGTAGCATCGGCCCAGATAATCCCCAGTTGATAGCTTCTGCACGGGAGATGATGCCGATACCTTCTGTACGGTGACGAAAGATGGGGTTGTTGGTAAGTACGCGTTCGTACTCGTCCAGTCTGGGTAAGAGATAGTCACAAAAGTCTTCGCACTTATCTATCCAACCGTAAGGCAAATCAACAGCCACTCCTCCAGGACGGAAGTAGTTGTTATTTACCATACGATAGCCTGAGGCTGCTTCCCACAGGTCGTAAATCATCTCCCGTTCCCGGAAAATCCAAATTGGTTGAGTTGCCAAACCTACATCATGAGCGAAAGTTCCCAACCACAACAAGTGATTGGCGATACGGTTCAACTCCAGCATGATAACGCGGATGTAGCTGGCACGTTTGGGAATGGAAATTTCCGCCAGCTGTTCAACAGCATTGACGGTGACAGCTTCGTTAAACATCCCGGCGGCGTAGTCCCACCGACTTACGTAGGGGATATACATTATCGGAGTGCGGTTCTCGGCAATTTTCTCCATCCCCCGGTGCAAGTAACCCAACACTGGCTCACAATCGACTATATCTTCGCCATCCAGAGTGACGATTAACCTAAAAACGCCGTGTGTTGTGGGGTGGTGAGGGCCCATGTTCAGCACCATCGGTTCGGTGTGGGTTTCTATTCTTGGCATAATCAGCAACCTCCCCTTGACACAGATGATAGGTATGTGCTTCCACCTTAGGCACAGCAGCACGAACTTTACCTCAGTCTTAGGGATTACTGCCAACGGCTGAATATTTTCTTCTCGGTCGCGTAGGATCGATTTAAAAGCGTAGAGTTTGTTGCTCCTATGTCAGCTATATCTACTACTAACCTTCCTCCTTTAGAAAGTGGCGATCGCTTGACTCGCTACGAGTTCGAGCGCCGCTATCAGGCAATGCCGCAGAATATTAAAGCAGAATTGATAGAAGGAGTAGTGTACTTGGCATCACCTGTACGTGCTAAAGGTCATGGTAGACCCCATGCGAAAATGATGACTTGGCTGGGAACCTACAGTGCTGCAACGCCTGGAGTAGATTTGCAGGACAACGCCACCGTACGCTTAGATCCTGATAACGAACCTCAACCCGATGCCCTATTGCGAATTGAACCAGAGGTGGGCGGCAAATCTCGCATCAGTGATGATGATTATATTGAAGGCACGCCGGAATTAATTGCAGAAATTGCTGCCAGCAGTGCTGCGTATGACCTCAACGACAAACTCAATGCCTATCGCCGCAATGGAGTACAAGAGTATATTGTCTGGCAAAGTTACGAAAATCGCCTAGATTGGTTCACTCTTCACCAAGGGCGATATATCTCGCTAGAACCAGATGCAACCGGAGTAATTCGCAGTCAGATTTTCCCTGGATTATGGTTAGCAGTCAACGCTTTGCGAGAGGGTGACATGGCTGAGGTTTTAGCTGTTCTTCAGCAAGGATTACAAACAGCTGAACATCAAGCATTTGTAGAGAAATTGAGGAGATAATCTTGTGCAGGATAAAAATCTGAGCAACCAACAGACAAAGAAAAAGAGTAAGTCGCTTCCTTCTGGGATCGTCATCCGGTTGGGAAAATATGTCTGGACGACTCTTTGGCAGATCATGATGTCGAATCTAGCCCCCCGCAACAAATCAGGAGAGTACATCCGTCCTGCCACTCAGTTCCGGAACTCCATCAGCACAGAAGCAGGTAATCCCTATCAACCAGAAGCGGGTCGCTATCGTCTTTATGTTGGACTAGGATGTCCTTGGGCACATAGAACCCTAGTTGTGCGATCGCTCAAAGGTCTTGAAGATACCATACCAGTATCTATTGTGTCTCCTTCACCGAACGAGGGAATCTGGGTTATCAACCAAGAAGAAGAAGGTTGCCGCACTCTTCCTGAACTGTACAATCTAGCACAACCAAGTTACAAAGGGCGCTGTACGGTTCCCGTGCTGTGGGATATGCAAACCAAGACGATAGTTAACAATGAAAGCGCGGAGATTATTGTGATGTTGAACTCTCAGTTCAACGAGTTCGCAACCAATCCCACACTTGACCTTTATCCGGAAGAACTGCGTGAGCAAATTGACCGTTGGAACGAGAAAATCTACCATGCGGTAAATAATGGCGTGTATCGCTGCGGCTTTGCCCAAACTCAAGTAGCATATGACAAAGCCTGTAACGAACTTTTCGCTACTTTGGATGAAATTGACGCGGCACTAGAAATAAGTCGATACTTGTGCGGAGACAGAGTCACACTGGCGGATGTGCGTTTGTTCACTACCCTATTCCGTTTTGATATAGTCTATTACGGGCTATTCAAGTGCAATCGCAAGAGAATTCAAGACTATAAAAATCTAGGTGCTTACTTGCGTGACTTGTATCAGCTTCCAGGAGTTGCGGACACCTGCGATTTAGAAAGTGTAAAGCGAGACTACTATGGCAACCTTTTCCCACTCAATCCTGGCGGGATCATCCCCTGTGGCCCTGATGTTACAAGTCTTTTGGAACCACATCATCGTGAAAGTATAGGGTTAGGTGTTAGTGGTTAGTGGTTAGTGGTTAGTGGTTGTTGATTTTTACTAATTTCCCCAGTATCTGGAAGCAGATTTTTCCTTCTGCCTTCTCTCAATTGAGCCTCCTGTCTTCTACTATTTTTAATTTTTATTTGCTGATTAGGAAAAACTAATCAGTTTATTATTTTTCTTGCTCGATAATCTAATAAAGTTCCTGCACTAACTCTAGTTCTTCCATTAGTTCTAGAGGCGAGGCTGTGTCGTTTTTACAAAACCATGTAGAGATTCGCTTGGTCTACATTTAGGAATTTCGCTGCTTATACCAGAGAAATACCTCGCTTCAATAGTACTCTGTTTTTTCTTTTTCGATTATATAAGCGGCTAAGTATGGCGAAATGTAAAAAACTGCTTAAGAAATCTCAATATTCTTAGAAAAACGTAACAAAATCAACATAAAGACAAAATCCATCAACACAGCAACTATGCTGTGGCGGATGACTATTGCACCACTAATTTGACCGAAAACTAATTAGATTTAAATCTAATTAGTTTATAACAAATTATGAAAACGGAACAATTTCAAATCTTGCTACGTTTCTTCAAAGCTTTGGCTGATGAAAGCCGATTAAAAATTTTAGCTTTTCTGGCTAACCAAGAGTGCAGTGTCGAAGAATTGGCGGTATTGCTGCAACTTAAAGAACCGACAGTATCTCATCATTTGGCGAAATTAAAAGAAGTAAATCTAGTGACCATGCGTCCTGAAGGTAATACTCATCTTTACCAGTTGGATGGCAATACTTTACAAAGCTTCAGCAAAGAAATTTTGACACCACAGAAGATAGCTTCTTGGGTTGAGGATGCGGATATAAAAGTATGGGAAAGCAAGATACTCCAGACTTATATAGAAGGAGAACGTCTTAAAGAAATTCCTGCGAGTCGTAAAAAACGCTTGGTAATTTTGAAGTGGCTGGCAAACAAATTTGAAGTGGGAGTTCAGTACTCAGAACGTACAATTGATGAAATTCTCAAGCGTTACCATCCTGATTTTTCTAATCTCAGACGGGAGTTGATTAGTTATCATTTAATCCACCAAAAAGACGGGATATATTGGCGTTATACAGAATAATCGAGAGGAATTGTTGACGAAGCCATAAGACAAAGAGGAAAGGATGAAAATAGAGCCGAAAACAGAAGCTTTAATAATTTTTACTCAGCAGTGGCAATAATTTTGCTATATTTATAAGTAGAACAACCAAATTAAACTTAAAATGCATCCTGTAAGACCCCCGAGTTCTCACCAAAAGTTGGGTATCTTACAGGATGAAATTTTATATGCTGTATAAACTTAGTATTCAATAGTTCATGATTAATATTTCATTAATGTGTTTGCGTCTGGAAGTATCACTATTAATATTTCTTTTTGCTTTTACTCGTTCAATTCTGTACCCTTCATAGGCTAGTTCAAAAAATTTATCATTTGATACCATTTCACAAAAACTCTGATACAAATACAGACAGTGTAGAGACGCGAAATTTCGCGTCTCTACAAAATTTATATGTATCGTGATTAACGTGAAATGGTATGAGTCTTCGTTTTTTGGGTCGGAATTGCTCAAAATTAACTTTGCACCTTTACTATATCGAATAGCTGTAATATTTATGAGCGAGTTAACTATATATAGTACAATAGTACTATAACAGTGTTATTTAATGATTTGTTAGGTCAAACAATGGTCGCAGTCAATAAGCTAGTAAAACCGTTTCTGAAGTGGGCAGGAGGAAAAAGACAACTTGTTCCATTAATTGTAGAAAATTATATTCCTAAAAATTATAATTCCCAAACAACCTACTATGAACCTTTTCTTGGCGGAGGAGCGCTCTTGTTTGCTTTGCAACCTAAAAAGGCTGTAATTAATGATAGTAATACTGAACTAATCAATTGTTATAAAGTTGTTAGAGACTCAGTTGATGAACTAATTGATGATTTAAAATCTCATGAAAATAATGAGGAGTATTATTATGCCATTAGAGATTGGGACAGGGAAAAAACTTTTCAAGACAAAACACCAGTACAACGAGCATCAAGAATTATTTTTCTGAACAAGACTTGTTACAATGGCTTATTTAGAGTTAATTCTCAAGGACAGTTTAATGTGCCTTTTGGTAAATATAAAAATCCAAATATTTTAGATGTAGCTGTTTTAAAAGCTGTAAGTAAATATTTGAATGATAACGAAATTAAAATATTAAATTCAGATTTTCAAACCGCTCTTAAAGATGCTAAAAGAGGAGACTTTGTGTATCTTGATCCTCCTTATGATCCAGTTTTGGATACTGCTTCTTTTACTGGCTATGATGTAAATGGATTTAATAAAGATGAACAAATTAGGTTAAAAGATACATTTGATGATTTAGACAGGAGAGGTTGTAAAGTTCTATTGAGTAATGCTTATACAAACTTCATCACAGAGTTGTATGAAGGTTATAAATATACAAAAATATCAGCAATTAGAGCTATCAATTCAAATGCTAAAAAAAGAGGTAAAGTAGACGAAATATTAGTAAAAAACTATGAGTGACTTATCGATTCAAAGACAAAAATCTAAAAATGATATTGCCTGGGAAAAGTTATTTCAAAAATATCATATAATTTGCATAACTTGGGCGGGCAGGATGCCCACCCCACAAGAGATTGAGAAAATCTAATTTGCAATTTAAATGTGCTTTAGCTTAGTAGTTAGTGGTTAGTGGTTAGTGGTTATTTCTCCCCTCCCCCCATCTCCCCATTGCCCCTAATCCCCACTCCCCCACTTTCCCACTTCCTGTCTTCTACTCATTTTCCTAAATAAGCTTCTAAAACTTTGGGATTACGCTGAATTTCCTCTGGTGTACCGTCAGCCAAATTTTGACCTTCGGCAAGTACCCAAACGCGATCGCACAATGACATGATCACATCCATATTGTGTTCAATAATCAAAAACGTCATACCCCCCTTATTCCAGGCGACAATGCGATCGCATATGTCATCAATTAGTCTGGGATTCACCCCAGCCGCAGGTTCATCCAACAAAATTAATTTGGGATTAGTCATTAGCGCCCGCCCGATTTCCAGCAGCTTGCGTTGTCCGCCAGATAATCCACCGGCGTAATCGTCGGCTTTATGCACTAAACCCACCGATTCTAGTACAGCCATCGCCTGTTGTTGCAGCTGCTTTTCTTCTTTGGCAACCACATGAGGTTGAAATTGCAACTGCCAAAAATTCTCACCGGTTTGTTTTTGGGCTGCTAGTAGCAGATTTTCCAGCACTGACAACCGCGACAGGGCGCGGGCAACCTGAAACGTACGTACTAAACCTTGTTGGGCAATTTTATGGGGCTGCAAGTGCTGAATGGGTTCACCATCAAAAATCACTTGTCCTTTATCGGGACGGATGAAGTTAGAAAGTAAGTTAAATAAAGTGGTTTTACCAGCACCGTTAGGGCCGATCAAGCCAGTAATACTACCAGCTGGTACTTGAATTTCAGCGTTGTATACCGCCTTAATGCCACCAAAGCTTTTGCAAAGTCCACTCGCAGCTAATAGGGGAAATTGGGAAGAGTCGTTATTTACCAAGGGTAAGTTCCTCCTTTTTGCCTAAGATACCTTGAGGACGCCAAATTATCAGCACCATCAAGATCAGTCCTATTACCATGATGCGAAATGCACCCAATTGATCGGAGGAAAGGTTTGTGAAAATTTTCGGCAAAAATTCACGGGTGAGGGTATCGTAAGCAAAGTAAATGACTGCACCTAAGATAGTGCCGACATTATTACCGGAACCTCCTAAGATCACCATAATCCAAGCATCGAAGGTAAGCTGCGGCTGGAAATTATCAGGGTAAATAGCGCTAAGTTGCCATGCAAAGAAAGCACCAGCAATTCCAGCGATCGCACCGCCTAACATAAAAGATTGCAATTTATACCAAAAAACATTTTTTCCTAGTGCTTTAGGAACTTGTTCATCTTCGCGGATGGCTTTCAGAATTCGACCCCAAGGCGATCGCACCAAAATTTCCAATCGCCAGAAAACAAAAGCCAATACTACCAGCGACAACAGCATCAAACCCGCTTTCGGATTGTAATTATATAGGGCAATCACCCCAGAAATATAAATTGCCGCTGACAACAGTCCTAAGATAATTCCTATCACTAGACGCGATACAAACTCTTGCTTTTTACTAGCCCGCTTGAGTGAATCCTTCGGACGTATCCAGCGCCACAACCAATAAAAAGTTATGCCAGCAACCAGCGTCAGCACCCCAATCATCAGCAGTTTGACAAACAAATTGGGTTGCAAATTCGCTAGCGGTATAGGATAGCTTTGCACGCCAAACGCCCCAGATATCCAGGTGTCACCTACAGGTAAATCCTGATTGTTAACGATCAGACGAATTACTTCTCCAACACCGATAGTGACAATCGCTAGATAATCTTCCCGCAAACGCAGAGTCGAAAAACCAATTATCAAACCTAACAATGCTGCTAAAACACCCCCAATTAATGCCGCCACCAGCAGAGGGACTCCCTTTAAACTTAATAACACAGTTGTATATGCCCCTAGCGTCATGAATGCCACATGACCAAAGTTAATTAAGCCTGTAAAACCCCACTGTAAATTCAGTCCCAGACTGAATAAAGCAAAAATTGACGTAGAAATTGCTAAGAAAATGAGATAGTCAACCATATTTAGTCAAGAGTCAAGAGTCAAGAGTTAGTGGTTAGTAGTTAGTGGTTAGTGGTTAGTGGTTAGTAGTTAGTGGTAGGTAGTTTATCACTCCCCACCTCCCCATTTCCCCATCTCCCTACCTCCCCATCTTTCCCACTCTCTCGTTAACCACAGCCTACTTTATGGGAAGACTAAATGTTGATTGTACTAGGTGGATGTATTATGAACTTGCTGCGAATCAGAATCCATCATTTAATAGAGCAGTTAGCCGATGAGGAGTTGGAAAGTGTTTGGAATGCTGTTTATGCCCTACATTGTGATTTTTACATGCTCAAAGGCATACAAGAAGTCAAGCGATCGCAGCAACCTTGGGACACCTTAACCCATGAAGAAGCTATCCGATTGTTAACTTTTTCATAAGGGTTAGTAGTTAGTAGTTAGTAGTTAGTAGTTAGTGGTTAGTGGTTAGTGGTTAGTGGTTAGTGGTTAGTGGTTAGTGGTTGTAGAGACGTGCCATGGCACGTCTCTACATTGGTTAGTGGTTAGTCTCCCACTCCCCCACTCTCCCACTCTCCCACTCCCCCACAGCCCCCAACCCTAGAGGGGACCCCTAGCCCCCACTCCCCCACTCCCCCACTCCCTTTGAATATGGAAGTGCGCTATGCGCGGTCTTTTTTAGTAGACCTCAAGAATTTAGAACCAGCTGCCTATCAGCGGGTTTATGATTTTGTCTTTGTTGAGTTTGCAGATAAAAGGCAACTGCATTGCCTGGAACTACGCCAACTTGATGGAGAAGGTATTTTTTACCGCTTTACTCTCGATAATTATTTGGTTGGTATAGAACTTAGGGGTGAAATCGTGAAATTTCTGCGAGTCATACCAATGCCAGATGTGTAGAATCAGCAGTGTGTGAACATTTAAAACTGTATAAGGGGGACAAAGCTTGCTCTATCCTTGGCTTAAACTTGTTTTTGAAAATCACTTTACTTGAGATTTCCCTATGGACGCTACGGCACTTTGGCAACGATACCAGCAATGGCTATATTTCCATGAAGGATTAGGATTTTACCTAGACATAAGCCGGATGGGCTTTGATGATGCCTTTGTGGAGGCGTTACAGCCAAAGTTTGAGAAGGCTTTTGCGGATATGGCAGAACTTGAGAGGGGAGCGATCGCCAACCCTGATGAAAATCGTATGGTTGGACATTATTGGTTGCGAAACCCCGATTTAGCGCCTACTCCAGAACTGACACAAGAAATTGTCAGTACCATAGAGCAAATTGAAGTATTTGCCGAAAAAGTCCACACAGGTGCAATTCATCCCCCCAAAGCTTCCCGCTTCACCGATATTATCTCTATTGGTATCGGTGGTTCTGCCCTCGGTCCCCAATTCGTTGCTGAAGCTTTAGCCCCAGACTTTCCACCACTGGCTATCCACTTTATCGACAACACCGATCCAGTGGGTATAGATCGCGTTTTAACTCATGTGCGAAACCGTCTTTCCAGCACTTTGGTATTGGTGATTTCCAAATCTGGAGGTACACCAGAACCACGCAACGGGATGACGGAGGTCAAAAAAGCCTACGCCGGACATAACTTGGATTTCGCCAATTATGCGATCGCAATTACCATGCCTGGTAGCAAGCTGGATGAACAAGCAAAATCTGAAGGTTGGTTAGCCAGGTTTCCCATGTTCGATTGGGTGGGCGGACGTACTTCTGAAATGTCTGCCGTGGGACTATTACCGGCAGTATTGCAGGGTATTGATATCCGTGCCATGCTTGAGGGTGCGAAAGAAATGGATGACGCTACCCGCATCCCTGAGATCAAAAACAACCCAGCGGCATTGTTAGCCCTGTCTTGGTATTATGCTGGCAACGGCAAGGGCGAAAAAGACATGGTGGTTCTACCTTACAAAGACAGCCTACTTTTATTTAGCCGCTACTTACAACAGTTGGTGATGGAATCCTTGGGTAAGGAGAAAGACTTAGAAGGTAACATTGTGCATCAGGGTATTGCCGTGTATGGTAACAAAGGTTCAACTGACCAACACGCCTACGTCCAGCAGTTACGCGAGGGTGTGCCGAATTTCTTTGCTACCTTCATTGAAGTATTGGAAGACCGTAAAAGTCCATCCCCAGAAATCGAACCCGGAATCACGTCAGGCGATTATCTTTCCGGTTTTCTACAAGGAACCAGACAAGCACTGTACGAAAATCATCGCTATTCGATTACAGTTACCATCCCTCAAGTTAATTCCCGCACTGTCGGGGCATTAATTGCTTTATACGAACGCGCTGTTGGTTTGTATGCCAGTTTAATCAACATCAACGCTTACCATCAACCAGGGGTAGAAGCTGGCAAAAAAGCCGCCGCTGCGATTCTTGACTTGCAAAAACAAGTAGTGGAAGTTCTGCAAACAGAAAAAGCACCTCTGACTCTAGAGGAAATCGCCCAGAAAGCAGGTGCGACAGACCGAATTGAGTCAATTTACATAATTCTGCGTCATCTCCAGGCAAATCAACGGGGTGTAGTTTTGCAAGGTAATCTCGCTCAACCCAGCAGTTTAAAGGCCTCTATCGCCTGATAGATTTAGCACCCTTAATAGCATATTTGGTGTAATATTGTTCACTTGTAACAATATTTCATAATTAAGCATCTTAAATTGAAGTTCAATCTTCAATCTTTAGGATGCTTTTTTAGGACATTGTTTTAGGACATTGTTATGAGTGCAAGAGGAATAGCAATTCGTAAGTTGGAATCAATTAAAGGGGGAATGGCTGAATTCTTCACCCCCCAAGCCAGTCACGAAACAATGCTCGTGCAGATTCCGCCCAATACGGTCGATGATTTATTTGTTCACAAATCGCAAACTGACCAATTACTGGTAGTCAAAGGCGAATTTGTGATTGTAACTTTGATTGATAAGCAATATCAGTATATTCCCTTAAGTGAAGATTATCCCGTAGTAGTAACTATCCCACCAGGAGTGCTGCACGGAGCGATAAATCTCAGTTCGCAGATATGTGTTGTCGTGAATGCAGTGCTGCGTCATCGACCAGTTCAAGAGCGGGATTATATCACCCGTGGGCGACCATTTCCTTATGATTTGGCAGTAGCTACTCAGGCATTGAAAAATCTGGAAGCCAAAATTCAAGCAGCTAATGTGGGATGAAAAAATGCGATCGCATTTTTTTAATGAAACCAAGCATAAAAGCTATTCGTGGAAAATTGGTGTTGTCTCGCCCCTACAGCTTCAACTCCCAGTTCCCTGCTTCCTTTTCCGCATTTTGCTCTAATAGGGCTAGAATATTAACAAAATTAAACTTTGGTGCAGTTAAATATGCATCCATTATTGAAGGTTGACATTTCTCAATTGAGTGTAGCTGAGCGAATCCAACTTGCAGAGGATTTGTGGGATAGCATCCTTGCAACACCTGGGGAAGTTCCTGTGAGTAAGGCGCAGCAGCAAGAATTAGACCGACGCTTAGAACAGTATCGCCAAAATTCGATGCTGGGTTCAAGCTGGCAAGAGATTAAGCAACGACTGGGCTTTTCTCAATGAATTATAAGTTACTGATTAGCCCAGAGGCAGAACTTGATATTGAGGAAGCTTTTGAGTGGTACGAAGAAAGCAATCCCGGACTGGGTTATGAGTTTGTACGTGTAGTTGATAGCTGTCTAGCTGGAATTGGACGCAATCTTTTAGCTTATCCTTTGGTACATCAAGAAATACGACGAGCATTAATTCGTCGATTTCCCTATGGAATTTTTTACCTTTTTGAAGAAGATACCATTATTGTTATTGCCTGCTTTCACGTTAAACGCGACCCACAACAATGGCAATGTCGAAGTGATTGAATGCGATCGCATCTTTTGAGTTCACACCTAACAAAAGCGATCGCTTTTTTTATGAAGGCGTGGTAAGTGCGATCACCTGTATTTAATCTCACCATCTTCCCCTCGCAGCCTGTCTACTACTGATACTTTTACAGCGCTTAGTACAACATTGCATAAGTTCATGGCGAAATTTTAGCACCAAGACTCCGCGCGACGGCAGTCGCTACAACGCTTTGCTGCGGGGTCCCCACGAAGCGTAGGGTTGGGGAGGCAGTGCGTTGCGGAGGTTCCCTCCGTTGAAGGATCTGCCGTGGGAAACCCTCCAACGCGCTGCCTCCCCTCTGCGTTTACCTTTGCTCACGAGTGCCTTTTAAATCGCTACGCTTTTACGTAAAACTGTACTTAGCGTTCTGTTGTAGTGACTAGCGTGGATTTTCAAACAGACTTGATGGTTCCAGGCTTGAAGTTGTGGGCTGATTAATTCTGTTAAGTTAAAATAAATTATATAATTTCATATTTTGCAAATAAATTTTTCAGAATATTCGATGATGTCCTCATCAAGCTAGCCCAACAAACAAACAGATTCTGAACTTGTCTATAAAGACTTTCAGAATTATAAGCAGCTTTTGAGCGAGCGCGGTAGTATTAGAAATACCCTTAAGGCTTGCAACAATCATTTACAAGTCTTAAAAAGTAAAGTAACACCGTATTTAGATTATCCAACTGCGATCGCAGTTGGTATAAGTCTATATGCTCAAATTAGGATAGAAAAATAGCTTGTTCTCTAGCCAGAAGCAAATTTTTGACGGCAGCGGTGCAACTGTTGACTGTCACCGAACAGTTATTAGCTAATGCCGTCTTATATGTCAAGGACTGTCTTCGCCATTTGACGAAACTGCTGTTATGAATTCCAATAACAGAAATTCTACTACCCTAAAAAAGGAGAATCGCGGTTTGGTAATCGATCGCTGGAAGCAGGATTTAAAAAATGACCTGATTGCTGGTTTGTTGGTGGTAATTCCCCTAGCAACTACTATTTGGCTATCGATTACCATTGCCAGCTGGGTCATTAACTTTCTCACTCGCATTCCTAAACAACTGAATCCTTTTGATGGAATGCACCCCATCTTAGTTAATCTACTAAATCTGTTAGTGGGACTGATGGTACCGCTGCTGAGTATTCTCTTGATTGGCTTGATGGCTAGGAACATTGTTGGACGGTGGTTGCTGGATTTTGGTGAGCGAGTCCTACAAGCAATTCCTTTGGCTGGACAGGTTTACAAAACTCTCAAGCAACTTCTGGAAACAGTACTCAAAGATACAAATGGCAAGTTTCGCCGTGTAATTTTGGTAGAGTATCCCCGCCAGGGAATTTGGGCGATCGCTTTTGTAACTGGTGTTGTCAGCAGTGACATTCAAACTCACATGTCCCGCCCCATGCTCAGTATTTTTATTCCCACGACTCCTAACCCTACAACTGGATGGTATGCAGTAGTTCCCGAAGATGATGTGGTTAACCTGTCGATGTCGATAGAAGACGCCTTTAAAATCATAGTTTCTGGTGGTATTGTTGCCCCCAATACACCCCTACCTTCTCTAATTATTACCAAAGACCGTCAATTGGAAGTGTCGCCTATAGAACCAAAACGGCAAGTTTTTCCCGTCGAAGATACTTAAAATCAATCATGTTTAGTTAATAAGCAGGCGTTGCTGATATACTTTTAACTCCATTGATTTCGCTAAAACACTCCTCATACTCCCTCACTTAAACTTTTATGCAACCTCGGAAACCCCGTCAAATCGCCCGTGAATTGGCGCTTTTGAGCCTCTCTCAGCTGCCAGCCAATCCAAAAAAACTAACTGAAGACCAACTACCGAAATTAGTGCTGGCAGCAGTACGCACCTTAAGATCGGAAGTGCAAGATACTCTGGATAATGCAGTTGGCGAACTGCAACGCAGTAACGATCGCCTCTTGAGTAGCCAAACTCGCGCCACTGATGTGAATACCGCAAGAACTATGGTGAAGGAGGCTATCTCTTACACTCAAACTGCAATCAACCAACTGAGTGCAGCAATTGAGTTTCCTGAATTGATTCAGTTAGCAAACCAAGACAAAGAAGTTAGCAGATACGCCATTGAAATTGTCAGAACAGTCGATGAAGAGCGAAAAAATATAGATGAACAAATAGGCACGGCATTAGTAGATTGGCAAGTGACTCGCCTTGCTCAAATTGACCGCGATATTTTGCGAATTGCTGTGGCAGAAATGCTGTATCTAGGAGTTCCTAACAGCGTGGCGATTGACGAAGCTGTAGAACTAGCCAAACGTTACAGTGGCGAAGAAGGTCATCGATTTATCAACGGTGTTCTACGCCGAGTCACGCAGCAGCAAAAACAAACTGTTTAGATTGGTTGGTTGTTGGTTGTTGGTGGTTAGTGGTTAGTGGTTGCTGGTTATTTCCAATTCCCAATGACCAATGCCCAATCAATGCCCACTCTCCCCATCTCCCCACCTCCACACTCTTTTTTGGCGCGATCGCAGCTTGAGATATTTACTTGGTAGTGTGGAGATAAATCATCACTAACACAACTAGCTGCAAATGGCTTTCAATTGGTTTCGTCGTAAATATAATGAATCTCCAGATACTACCTCCCAAGAACAACAGGCAGAAACTCCTGTTGTAGAACCATCTTCCCCAGAATCAGCAGCAACGCCAACCCCAGCAACAGAACAACCAGAAGCGACAGATTTACTGGCATATGCTAAAGCTGCTTACAAAAATATTCAGCAAAAGCAACAACCCCAAGCAGTAGAAACTCCACCTAGTGAAGCAATAGCTGAGGCTGAACCAGAAAAATTGGTATCTGAAGATACTGCCACAACAGCGCCATCACTAGAAACTGAAACAACAGCAGTTGAAGAACCAGCTGTCACAGTTGCAGAAACAACAACCCAAACGCCACCTGCTACAGCAGAAGAAAGTCCAGAAGTTGTAGCCGCAAAAGAGGTAAAACAAGAAGAGATAACACAACCAGCAACGCCTGTATCATTGTTAGAACGGGCAGCAGCAGAACGAAAAGCAAAGCAGGAACGATTAATTGCCACCGCGATTGAAGTCACAGAACTGGAAGAGGTACAACCAGCAGCAGCTGCCACTGCTACTGCAACAGTAACAGAAGAAATACCCGAACTGGCTTTTGATGAAGGATTTTTGTGGTCAGCCGAAGTGCTGGCGGCACAAGGTAGGCGTGTAGAAGATATTTCGATTGAGGAAATTACTTGGCTAAAAAGGCTACGACAGGGGTTAGACAAAACCCGTCGTAACATTGTCAATCAACTCAAGGCAATTGTCGGTCAAGGCCCGCTGAACCAAGCTGGGGTAGCAGAAATTGAGGCATTGCTGTTGCAAGCTGATGTGGGTGTAGAGGCGACAGATTACATCATCAACGCTTTACAGAAAAAGCTGCGCGAAGAAGCTTTGCCACCAGAAGAAGCGATCGCCTACCTCAAACGCATCCTGCGGGATATGCTGGATGAGCCGATTCATAAATCTCAAAAACCTTTGTTTGCCCCCGAAAAAGATACCTTGAACATTTGGTTAATTACCGGAGTAAACGGGGCTGGGAAAACCACTACTATCGGCAAAATCGCTCACTTGGCGCAAAAATCCGGCTACCAATGCTTGATTGGGGCGGCGGATACTTTCCGCGCTGCTGCTGTGCAACAGGTGAAGATTTGGGGCGATCGCAGTGGTGTAGAAGTCATTGCCAATCCGGGTAAGAATACAGATCCGGCTGCTGTAGTGTTCGATGCGATCGCAGCGGCACAAGCCCGGGAAACAGAATTACTTCTGGTAGATACCGCAGGCAGACTTCAAAATAAGAAAAATTTAATGGAGGAACTCAGTAAAATTCGTCGGATTATCGACAAAAAAGCCGCCAACGCTAAAGTAGAATCACTATTGGTTCTTGATGCCACTTTGGGTCAAAATGGATTGCGGCAAGCAGAAGTGTTTTCCGAAGCTGCCAATCTCACTGGTGTGGTATTGACCAAACTAGATAGCACTGCTAAAGGAGGCGTTGCTCTTGCGGTTGTGCAGCAGTTGGGTTTACCAATTCGCTTTATTGGTGCTGGTGAAGGCATCGAAGACTTACGTCCTTTTTCCAGCTACGAGTTTGTCGAAGCACTTTTAAGTGGCTAGTGTAAGAAAGCAGCTATGCAGGAGGCAGCAGGTAAAAAGCTTGTACTGTAAGTTTTTTGTCTGTTCTTAACACTCAGATTATTTCTGCCTTCCTGTACTAGCTATTTCTGCCACACAACACTGATTGAAGAGTTTTTTTCAACACTAATAAATTTAGACTTACTATATCTGATATTATTCAGTTGAATCGCTTGAAAAGAACATACTGAAAAAAGCGTAAGTCCTAAAAGCGTAAGTCCAACAAACTGTTAGTTGGTGATAAAGGGCGGGAAACCTTTGCTAGAATTGCAACTTAATGCTTTCTTTGACCGACTCACAAAAGGTATGTAAAACATTGCTGCAAAAAGTCTTATTTGATGTAAGTTTATTGGAATAGTACTTACAAACTCTTTCCCAGGATTTGCCGATCAATGCCCCCAAAATATTCTCTGAATGTAGTTTAAAGAGTGTAAGTGTAATAACATGACTAAAACATCATCATATCTAATGTTCAAGTGAAATATCTTGAGTTATGATTTTCTTTTGAGTTTTTTAAATAACTTCTATTTCTTAATAGAAGAAGTTCAAGAGCATCTTCTTTGTATAATTTCAAAATGGTAAAACCCCTCATGTACTTTACCCCTCAGTTTCAAAAGCGACTCCTATTTCCCAGCAAATATTTCTCTCTTAAGGTATATGACATAGTAATAAAATTATGAAAAAATTTAGAGCCTTCAGTTACTTAGTAAAAATTACTGCTGTTGATAGATCGGTTTTAGACTAAAAATACATCACTTGAAATACCTAGGATTGATGAAGAAATGAGATCGAAAATGAAAAACTTGTAGAATTTACACTTACGTCTTTCTACTCTTGCTAAACTGACGAATCTTGTCTCAATATGGTTTAGCGATTCCAAACCCAGTTGATTGAAAAGTAATCTCGAATCTGCTTATTGAAGTGAAATAATACCTGTGCTTGTGCCTAAACTGCCTTCTGAACCCACCGACAGTAATACTAGTGCCGCAACAGATGTTACCCCAGTTGTGGCTCTGAAAGAACTCGTGGCAAGGCTGCACCGGGAGCAGAACAAGATCCAAGATTTGCTAAGTTCTTTAGGATTTGCCCTCAGAAGCTTTAACAACTTAAACCAGTTCTTAGAGTTGATACCCCTAATGGCAACAAGAGTTACAGATGCCGACGGTAGCGCACTGTTTCTCTACAAACCCAACGGTCAAGTCAGGCTAGAACAGCTTCACTGGCAGGACAGTCGCCAAAGGAAAGATATCCGCAAAGCGCTAGAAACAGCAAGTAGCCAAATTACACATACGCCAAATACATCGCCGCTAGCAACTACCACAAGTATTTTGGATGCTCAAATGCATCAACATCTAGGGCCGGATGTGCAAGTCTTTGGCACGGCAATTCTGGTCAAGCATGTAGAACGGGGATGGCTTTATGTTTTGAGCCGCGATCCAGAGTATAGTTGGACGGAAACCAGACAAAAGTTAGTCCGGTTAGTGGCAGACCAAACCGCAGTAGCGATTGAAAACGATGAACTTGCTGTAGAACTAAGGAAAAAAGAACGCCTAGACCAAGAACTAGAAATTGGTGCAGAGATTCAACGGCGACTTCTGCCACGCCAATGCCCTACTATTCCTGGTGTAGTTCTGGCTGCACGTTGTAAACCAGCTAATCGCGTGGGTGGAGACTACTACGACTTTATTCCTACTAATCAAAATTTGATTTTGCCGCCAACCGTAGATGCAATTGCGGAACCTAGTCGTTGGGCTTTGGTGATTGGTGATGTGATGGGTAAAGGTGTTCCCGCAGGGCTAATTATGACAATGATGCGGGGAATGCTACGGGGAGAGGTGCTGCACAGTAACACTCCTGCCCAGATTCTCCAAAATTTGAATCGAGTCATGTATGCGGATTTAGAAAATTCCAACCGCTTCGTCACATTGTTTTACTCAGAATACGACCCGCAAACCCAGATTTTGTCCTATAGTAATGCTGCACACAATCCTCCGATCTGGTGGCACGCTGCCACAAAAACTGTAACGCGCTTAGATACTCTAGGAATGCTGATTGGTTTGGATGCTAACAGCCAGTACGAAGATGGTCAAGCCAAGTTAGAACCGGGAGATACAATTATTTACTATACAGATGGCTTGACCGACGCAGCCGCCGCAAGTGGCGATCGCTTTGAAGAAGAAAACTTCGTCGATGAATTCAGCGCTGCTTGCAGGCGTTGCGATACCCCACAGGAAATTCTAGATTACCTGTTTGAACGAGTACAACAATTCATCGGTACTGAGAAACAAAATACCGATGATATGACGTTGGTTGTGTTGCAAGTTGATAGTCAATAGTCATTAGTCACTTGTCACTGGTCATTAGTTATTACAAATGACAAAGGACAAAAACCTTTGCTTAAACTCATAGATGCTTTCCTTGTTATTAATTGCTCGGGAATCATCTTGGTGATGAGCGATCGCTATCCCAGTATGATGGTCAAGTATTTTACCTTAACTTTATTTTTATTGCCTTACTTTTCAGATTTGTATAAGTATTATTATTAACATAAGTTAACCGATTATTACGTTAATCTAATTTGTTTTGTCATCGACAAGCTAACGCTAACCAAATTGGATAGGCATAAGAATCTACAGCAAGCAGCTTTGAGCCTTCATAGGTATTGAATATACTATTGGCTGTGAACTGAAGATTATCGAGTAAACGGGCGTCATCACCAAAAGCTTCAAAAGCAAGACTCCACCAATCGCGATCGCTAATGACAAGATGCGTTAGTTCCACACTACAACCATTATCGATATTTTCTTTACTAGATACAGGTTGTAGTGAAAATTCAGATGAGACCTGGTAATGTTGTGAATAGCGAACTTTTTTAATACTTACCCAAGCAGGGTGACTCAAAATCTCTTGTAGTTGAGAACTTTCTTCCATTGGATCTTGACAAAGCCATTTAGTCCATTTTTCAACTTTGCCCTCAATAAATTCGCCAATAGACATCACGCCTAACTCTGCTTTACGCCATTTGATTTCCAGTTGATCTTGCCGTAATTTGATTCCCAAAAATTCACATTTGGGAGAGTAAAGATATAAATCTTCTCGTGCTTCTGGAGATTGTATTGGCTGAACTAGACAATTCTGCTCAAACCAATGTTGGATGTCTTCTGGTGCTTTACCAGGGTAAAACCAGCGCAGTTCGTAAGTTGTCAGCATCCGTGGCACAATGAAAAACGAAAAATTACACTTGCCTTGTGTTGCTTCCAGCCTAAAGGAATTAAAACAAATGTGGAAACGAATTGCAGTAATTTTGCTATTGGTGTTTAGCTTCAGCTTAACTAATTACGGTTCGGCTACTGCTGCTGCACTCAAAAGCTATGTAAACACTAACGATGGCTATCAGTTCTTATATCCTAACGGCTGGGTGCAAGTTAAAGTTGCTAACGGTCCTGATGTAGTCTTCCACGATTTGATCGAAATGAGTGAAAATATCTCTGTTGTAATTAGTCCGGTACCGGAAGCCAAAACTTTAACAGAACTAGGTACAGCTGGTGAGGTAGGATATAGACTAGGAAAAAATGCTCTTGCTCCTGAAGGTTCAGGACGGACAGCCGAATTAGTCAACGCCGAACAGCGAGAATCTAACGGTAAAACTTATTACAAATTAGAGTACTTAATCACGCTTCCCAATAACCAAAAACGCCACAATCTGGCCAGTGTAGCCACCAGCCGAGGTAAACTTTTTACTTTTAATGCCTCCATTCCCGAAAAACGCTGGCGGAAAGTCAAAGGCATGATTGAAGAATCTGTTGATTCTTTTTCTGTGTATTAGTCATTAGTCATTGATCAAAAGTTAGTAGTTAGTAGTTAGTAGTTAGTGGTTGGTGGTTGGTTGTTGGTTGTTATTCTCCCACTCCCCCACTCTCCCCCTCTCCCACTCTCCCCACTCCTCACATATGGGTATTCCTCAATTTATACTCGCCTCTGCTTCACCGGCGCGACGCCGCTTGCTGCAAACTGCTGGTATCGAACCGATAGTTTATCCTAGTGATTTTGATGAGTCGCAAGTCAAACTTAACGATCCAGCACAATTGGTACAAACTCTTGCCCAACGGAAAGCGGAAACTGTAGCCCCTCAGTTTCCATCCGGTTTGATTATGGGTTGTGATTCAGTTTTAGCTGTTAATGGTGAAATTCACGGCAAACCAAAAAATGCAGAAGAAGCATATCAACGCTGGCAGATGATGCGAGGTAATATTGGCGACCTCTACACTGGCCATGCCTTGATTGACCTTTCTCACAACCGCACTTTAGTCAAGTGTCAGGTAACAAGGGTTTACTTCGCGTCGATCGGCGATCGCACTATTGATGCATATGTCGCTACAGGCGAACCCCTCAAGTGTGCTGGGGCTTTTGCCTTGGAAGGCCGTGGTGGTTTGTTTGTAGAAAAACTCGAAGGTTGTCACAGTAATGTGATTGGGCTGAGTTTGCCTCTTCTACGGCAAATGCTGGTAGAACTTGGGTATGAGGTGACTGATTTTTGGAATTAGATTTTGTTGTTTGGTGTTTGTTGTTCGTTGTTTGGAACAACCAACTACCAACCACCAACTACTAACTACCAACTACCAACAAACAACTACCAACCACCAACAACTAACAGAAGCGCATCCTGCCCTAATAGAGTTATGATATCTGCCATATTAATTAAGAACGCCCCTGTGAGGAGTTATTTGCCAGTGTCATGTTTATTCTTAAAAGGCAGGATGTTGAAATATCGACTATTGGGCACCCAAAACGAGATCAGCAAGTACCAATACTCCATTATCAGGGGCAGACCTTTAGATTAATTAGCGTCTTCAAAGCTAGTCAAGAAGAAGAAGCCAAAGCCTTGTGGAGAGAATTGACCGATAACAAAGGCAAAGCCTGTGTTTTATTGGAAGAACCTGAACGTTTTAGCGTTTGGGGTAAAATCCGTTTAGATCAACTGAGTGGCGACACGGGTAGCCATAGTAAAATTAGTATTTTTACTCAAGCTAGTATTTTGCTGCTGCAAGCTGTGTATATGGATATAGAAGATTTTTTAGGTGCTAGGCAAGCCGCATTATTTCAGAAAGAAATTGCGGAGGTTTTGCAGCAGTGGCAATTTCCCCAGGTATCTTCGTCAGAGGGAGTCAAATTCTTGCTAGATATAGACCCACTGACTGTGCCAGTGCCCGATTGGCAAGAACATCATGTTATTACCCTCTTGCAAGACCTACATCGGTTGGGAAAAGCCTATTTTGGCAATACTAATTTTGCCCATCCTGTGGCTGATAAATTACAAGATATGCCCCAAGGAGAGCGATCGCTATTCATCAGTTGGCTAAATCAGTCTCCACTGAGTAAACTGTGGCATTAGCATCTATCAGTGTTTGTTGACGTTGGAATCAATTTTATCGAGCAGTTAAATTGACAAAATCCTTGTCAAATAACTGTTTCACATATATTCCACCTCAAAAAATATTGCAGTAATGCACTGTCACAGTCAGGTCTTATGAGTAGCATTTACAACAATAATCAAGATTCAAAATCTTTATTCACCACTGAGAACATCATTTTGGCTAGCATCGGTTGGGGTGTACTAGCACTTTTGTACTTTTTATTATTTAGTGCTAAAGTCCCAGCCAGCCCAGATTGTATAGCCAAGTTGGGTGCAAAAGCTCTGGAAACAAATTGCTTAAGGCGTGCTGATTGGTATGTTCTTGGCACAAATGTTTTTGAAGCGCTAGCTTACCTGGCTGCTAGTATCTTATGTTTTAGGAATTGGCGCAGTCAGCAAATAGTTAGCGGTCGTAAAGTATGGCTGGCAATTGGTATTGGTATGCTTTCTTATTTTTTGGGAGGAATATTTTTTGGGTATACGGAAATAGTCCTACAAGAAGAACCTTTCCCTTCCTTAGGTGATGTATTTTTTGTAATAACATATCTATTGCTGGGCGTAGGCATGGCTTTAGCAGTGGCTTCTAGACGACTGAATTTGGAAACTTCACAGTGGATAATAGTATTAGCAATAGGAGCTTTTGGTAGTGCGTTGGCATGGTTAATTTCCAATCAACCGCAGGCAGCAGTCGAAGCCCAATATCCTCCCGGATTGGAATTGGTTGCTTCCGCTTTGAATTGGTTTTACGTGATCAGCGACGTATTGCTGTTAATTATCGCTACTACCCTATTACTAGCTTTTTGGGGCGGACGAGTTTCTCTTTCTTGGCGTATGATTGCAGCTGCGACATTTTCGCTCTACATTGCAGATATGTGGTATAAATACGCCACGAATTCGATTCCTAATTATCAAAGTGGAGAGATACTAGAAGTATTTTGGGTGTGGAGTGGAGTGTTATTTGGTATGGGTGCTGTCTTGGAATATGACGCATCATTAAACCGTTCCCGGCGAGAACGGGTCAGAAAACGTACTTAGAAAAATTTTTGTTTGGTGTTTGCCGTGAGAAAACTAACAGAATCTGATAAGCAAGAAATCCTAAAATTATATCGTCAAACTGCTGAAACGACCTCTACTTTGGCGGAACGCTATGACGTGAGTAACTCGACAATTAGCCGTTTACTTAAAAGTACATTAGCAGAAGACGAGTACGAGTACCTCGTTTCTTTAAAGCGTGCTGCCAGAACTCCCGAGGGAAGGGCACAAGTAAGCTACGAAAACCCGCCTACATTTATCCAACCAGAGCTAGAACCAGAAGAGGAGCCACTAGAGCCACTAAAAGAGGAAGTTCCAGAGGAACAACCCAGTCCTATTGCTGTGACTGAAGAGCAAGATTCCCATCGTAGAAGAGTGCGGCGGCGCTCATCTGCTCCATCGGAACCAACGCCACCAGTAGCTGAGCAATTGGAGCTTTTACCCCAAATTCAAGAAGTGACAAATATTCCCAGTCCGCTTGTTGAAGATACACGTGCAGATGCCAAAGTCATAGCGGAAATGTTGGGAGAAGAGTTGTTAGATGAGTCGGAGGAGTTAGAGGATTTAGATGAAGACCTCGACGAAGAAGACTTTGAGGATGAAGATTTCGAGGAGGAAGAAGACTTTGTAGAAGCACCACGCCTAGTGACAAGAGCTAGAACTGGTGATGCTTTTGTGCGAGTCTTGCCGTTATCAGCGGCTAGTCTACCCAGAACTTGCTATTTGGTGATCGATCGCTCCTCGGAATTAATCACCAGACCACTTAGGGACTTTGGCGACTTGGGACATATCCCCAGTCTGGAAACTCAGGAAAGAACTCTGCCAGTGTTTGATAATCATCGAGTGGCAAAGCGCTTCTCTACCAAACGCGATCGCGTAGTGAAAGTTCCTGATAGCAGAATGCTGCACAAGGCTCGTTATCACCTAGAAGCTAAGGGCATTACCCGACTGTTGATCGATGGTCAGGTCTATTCTCTGTCTACGGTATAGTCATTGGTCATTAGTCATTGGTCATTGGTCATTGGTCATTAGCTTTTGACAAATGACAAAGGACTTTTGACAAATCCAAAATTTGAGCAAATTTATGGATAACTCAACTGGCTACGGTATAGTTTTGGTGACTGCTGCCTCTAGGGAAGAGGCAGAGGCGATCGCATCTGTTCTTGTAGAATCTAAACTTGCTGCTTGCGCAAATTTTTTCCCGATCCAGTCTGTTTATACCTGGCAAGGAGAAGTACAAAAAGAGCAAGAATGGCAGCTGTTCATCAAAACTGACTTGAACCAATTTTCTAACTTAGAAGCCAAAATTCGCGAGATTCACTCTTACCAAGTTCCAGAAATTATTGCTCTGCCTATTATTGCAGGTTCTCATCCCTATTTGCAGTGGATTTCAGAACAAGTTAATCATTAGTCATTGGTCATTGGTCATTGGTCATGGGTCATTAGTGGTTGGTAGTTAATTTTTCTCCACGTTCCTACCAATAACTTATACCAAACTGGGTATTGGGAATTGGTGATTGGGGATTGGGTACTGGTGAGAATGATGAATGATGAATGCGATTGGGCTGAAAATTTCATAATTCATAATTCATAATTCATAATTTTTATGCCCCAGTTCCTTTTACATCAGCTAAAAAAATTTTGGACTTTTGACTATTGACCCTACCCTGCACTCGAGGGCATGCTTTGGACTCTGGAGCGATCGCGTATATTTACTTTACAAAACTCGACAAAACTTAAATTCTGGTGAGAGAAACTAGCAGTAATCTTGGAAGTAATTAATTATTTTTTTATACTCCGGGGTATACGCTTTATGAAAGCTTTACTACTCTGGCCCATAATGCCCAATTCCTTCTGGTCTTACCAGGAAACTCTGGACTTGGCGGGTTTACGCTCTACTAATCCACCATTGGGTTTAATAACAGTAGCGGCGATGTTACCTGCTGATTGGGAAATTCGCTTTGTCGATCGCAATATCCGTCTGGAGGAAGATGACGATTGGGCATGGTGCGATATTGTCATCATGTCTGCAATGATTATCCAGAAACAAGATTTTTGGGAGTTAATTCAAAAAGGAGTGGCGTTAGGTAAAAAAGTGGCGGTAGGCGGGCCTTTCCCCACATCAGTACCGGAATTTGCCTTGGAAGCGGGAGCACATTATTTGATTTTAGATGAGGGAGAATACACTATCCCCATGTTTTTAGAAGCCTTGGCACGGGGAGAAGAATGGGGCATTTTCCGCGCGACAGAAAAACCTGATGTTACTCAAACACCCATTGCACGCTTTGACTTGCTGGATCTAGATGCTTACCTGGCAATAACAGTACAGTTTTCGAGAGGGTGTCCGTTCCAGTGTGAATTTTGTGACATTATCAACTTGTACGGACGCAAGCCCCGCACCAAAACACCAGAACAAATGCTCAAGGAATTTCAAGTCCTCTACGATTTGGGCTGGCGACGCTACGTATTCGTAGTAGATGACAATTTTATTGGCAATAAACGCAACGCTAAAGTATTTCTACAGGCGCTCATCCCCTGGATGGAAGAACACGATTACCCGTTCATTCTGGTGACAGAAGCTTCTCTCAACCTAGCGGAGGATGAAGAACTAATAGAATTGATGGTCAAAGCTGGTTTCACTCTCGTGTTTATGGGCATTGAAACCCCAGACACAGATAGTCTGTTGGGCATTCACAAAGTCCAGAATACACGCCGCGACCTGATCGAGTCTTGCCACAAAATCACGCGGGCAGGATTGCAGATTATGTCTGGTTTTATCATGGGATTTGACAACGAACGTCTTGGTGCAGGCCGGCGTATCCAGGAATTTATTGAAGAAACGGGTATTCCCCAAGGACAGTTTAGCTTGCTGCAAGCATTGCAAAATACTGCCATGTGGAACCGCCTGAAGCAAGAAGGGCGACTCATTGATGGGTTGGGAACATTCCACCAAGGTGCGATTATGAACTTTGTACCGACACGTCCGGTGGAAGAAATAGTTGAGGAATATATCGACGCCTTCTGGAATATCTATGAACCGATGCCTTATCTGAAACGGACATTCCGCCACTTTATGATGATGAAAGGTTGGCGGGGTAAAACTAAGCGTCCGATCGCATCGAAGGAGATACGTTTATATACTGCAATTTGCTGGCGACAGGGTGTAGTACGTTCTACGCGCTGGCGGTTCTGGTGGCAATTAGTGGCGATCGCTTTTTCCAAACCCCGTTTATTGTATGACTACTTAACTACCCTAGGTGTAGGTGAACACTTCTTTAACTACCGCTATGAAGTCAGGGCACAATTGCTGCAAAAACTGGCAGCGTTGAAACAAGACACACAAGAACAGGAGAAGACCGCAACTTATTCGCTAGAACTTATTAATTGAATAGATGACAAGTATTAGGTGGGCACGAATAAAGTTAACTTGTGAGGATCGTCATTTGTCATTTGTCATTGGTAAGGGTTTGAGTATTTTTATATTCCAAAACACATAGCTGCTTTTATTCCCACCTACCTACTTAACGGTTTGAGATTTGGGATTTTGTAAGACAACTGGGCGCGATCCGAGATGACAATCATCTCTGCGTTAAGAACTCAGAAAAAGGATTTTTAAAAGTTAGAAGATTACCTCAATCAAAATACAATCAGGGAAATACAGCAATGAAAGCACTGTTACTTTATCCCGGCTTTCCCAAAACCTTTTGGTCCTACGACGAATTCATGAAAATAGCAGGACTAAAGGCATTTATTCCACCGTTGGGCATTCTGACTGTTGCTGCACTGCTACCAGCAGACTGGGAAATTCGATTTTACGATCGCAATGTCAATCAGGAAACCGATGCTGATTGGCAGTGGTGCGAGATCGTTATTCTCTCTGCCATGCTTGCACAAAAACAAGACTTTCTTGCCCTCATTCAAAAAGCAGTACAGCTAGGGAAAAAAGTAGCAGTGGGTGGCCCTTATCCAACCTCAGTGCCAGAAGCTGCCCTCCAAGCGGGAGCTAATTACCTAATTTTAGATGAAGGGGAGATTACAGTTCCGCAATTTCTAGAAGCGATCGCCCAAAATCAAGAGCAAGGTATTTTTCGCGCTTTGGAAAAGCCAGACGTGACTACAAGTCCCATACCTCGCTTCGATTTGCTCAAGCGCGATGAATACTTAACGATGGCGATCCAGTTTTCTCGCGGTTGTCCCTTCCAATGCGAATTTTGTGACATCATTAACCTTTATGGACGCAAACCGCGCACCAAAGAACCCAGTCAAACCTTGGCGGAACTGCAAAGCCTTTATGATTTGGGCTGGCGTGGCTCTGTCTTAATAGTGGATGATAACTTTATCGGTAATACACGCAATGTCAAACGCCTGCTGCGAGAATTAATTCCTTGGATGCAGGAACGTCATTATCCCTTCACCTTCCTGACCGAAGCTTCTGTTAATTTAGCAGAGGATAGCGAGCTACTAGAGCTAATGAATCAAGCTGGATTCTATGCAGTCTTTCTAGGGATTGAAACTCCCGATCAAGACAGTCTGCAAGTAACTCGCAAGTTTCAAAATACTCGCAATCCCCTGTTAGAAGCTTGTCAGACCATCAACCAAGCTGGATTGCTCATTTATGCAGGATTTATCATTGGTTTTGATGGAGAACGGGCGGGTGCTGGTGAACGGATTCAAACTTTTGTAGAACAAACTAGTATTCCCCAACCAATGTTAGGCGTACTGCAAGCCCTTCCTAATACAGCGCTTTGGCAAAGACTAAAACAAGAGCAGCGATTATTGGAGGGATTCGGAGGTTTGGAGGTAGGAGATCAGAATTCTCTGATGAATTTCGTGCCTACTCGACCGATGGCTGAAGTTGCTAAAGAATATGTAGAGGCTATCTGGAAAATGTACGAACCCAGAAACTATCTGCGACGTTGTTTTCAACAATGCCTCAACATCACACCCAATCCTCAGCTACAGCAGACAATGTATTTCCCTCCTGGCAAAGGACTGCGATTACTCGCTCAGTTACTCTGGCGTCAAGGCTGGCAAAGGCGAGAAATTCGCTTGCAGTTTTGGCAACAGCTTTGGGCTATCCTACGCACCAAGCCTCAATTCCTGAATATGTATTTGGGCTTGTGTGCTGCTGGCGAGCATTTTTGGGAATACCGGGTTTTAGCCAGAGAGCGCATTACTGAGCAGTTAGGATTTGATCCGCTGACTATGCCTAATTCTGTGGAACAAGAATTAGCCACACTTTGAGAAAACAGTGGCGATCGCATTTGAGATTGTGCATAGAAAAAGTGCGATCGCTCAATACCAAAACTCAATTGATACAAGCTGCTCTTTCACATAAACTGCTTTGATTACAGCGGCTTCTATAGTTGTCTTCTCTGCAATAGCTTCCTCCAAGTAAGCCTCTACTTTTTTCTCGAAAGCTATAAATTCTTTTACTGAAGCTATTAGATATGCAAGTTACATGCGCGACAGCTTATCTATCTTTATATCACTGGGTGGATAAAACAATAATATGGCGAAATTAGCATGATTATATAAAAGAATTAGGAGAATTTTAATATGACTAGCTTACCTCAGTGGATATCAGCAAGTTTATCTTTATCAACTTTATGTTTGACGGTAACTGCTGTTGCGCCTTTGATAACTTATGCCCAAAATTCTACACAGTCTGTTTTTCCTGATGTTCCATCGAATTATTGGGCACAGCCATTTATTCGTGGATTGGCTTTAAGAAATATTATCACTGGATATCCTGATGGCAGATTTCGACCAAATCAAGCAGTAAATCGTGATGAATTCGCTGCAATAATTCGCAAAGCTTTTAATCAAGAACCAGTGCGACAGATAGAAAGTGGAGCAGTTTATAAAGACGTTCCCGCTGGCTATTGGGCAGCTCCTGCAATTGAGCAAGCCTATCAGCAAGGATTTATGTCGGGTTATCCTGGTGGTTATTTTCGTCCACGTCAAGAAGTTTCTAAAGTTGAGGCAATAGTTGCTTTAACAAGAGGTTTGAATTTAAATTCTGCTACTACACCAGCAGCTACCCAACCAACTCAACAACCGACACAAGCGCGAAGGAAGGGTTTGTTTTTACCGATAGCAATGACTTCCTTAATGCAGCCTTTAATGGCTCCACCAGCCCAAGCAGCAGCGCCAGCAACAGCAACTTCTCGTCCCGCGTCATTTATTGTCACCAATACTTACGCAGACGCCAACAAAATACCTCAATATGCTGTTGCACCAGTAGCAGCAGCAACTAAAGCAAATATCGTTGTCAACTATCCCAATCCTAAAGTTCTCAATCCTACCAAGCCTGCTACCCGTGCAGAGATTGCTGCTTTAATCTACCAAACATTAGTTGCTCAAGGAAGAATAGAACCAATAGCTATCAATACACCAGCTTATAAGTATATAGTTCGGACTAACAATACCACCCAAAATGCTCAATAGTAGTCTTGTTTCAACTCGTAATTGCTAATTCATAATTTACGTAAGATTGTGAATTTACTAAGGTCGGTTGGTAATAGGTAATAGGAGAAAAAACTCCAATTACCTATTACCAATTAGCAATTACCAATGATGAATTTTCAAGCAGAGGTATTTATGCAAGGCTTTCGACTGGGTTCGATTTTTGATTTTGAAATTCGCGTTGACTTATCCTGGTTTCTGATTTTCTTTCTGATTCTGTGGACGTTAACGACAGGGGTATTTCCAGGAAACTATCCAGGACTGTCAAGCGCAACATACATTGGTATGGGTGTGGTGGGAACGTTACTGTTCTTTGTGTCGCTACTTGCTCACGAACTTTCCCACTCGTTTTTGGCAAGAGCCAAGGGAATTCCCGTAGAAGGAATTACCCTTTTTATTTTTGGTGGCGTTTCTCGCACTCGTATGGAAGCTGAAACTCCTGGTGATGAATTTCAAATTGCTGGGGTAGGGCCTTTAACCAGTTTAGCGATCGCTCTATTGTGTGGTTTCCTATGGTGGGTTGGCAGAAATGCGGGCTGGAGTATTGCAGTTAACGGTGTGACTGCTTATCTAGCCACTATTAACCTGATGTTGGCTATTTTCAACCTTTTACCTGGTTTTCCGTTGGATGGTGGTCGCGTGTTCCGTGCCATTGTTTGGAAGATTACTGGTAACTATAAAAAAGCTACGCGCATTGCTACCATTGGCGGTAAAGTACTGGGTTACGCCATTATTGGTTTGGGTTTGCTTCAGCTATTTGGCGGTTTTGTTCTCAGTGGACTGTGGCTAATCTTCATCGGTTGGTTCCTGATCAATGCAGCGGAAGCTAGTTACCAGGATTTATTAATTCGCAGCGCCCTAGAAGGAGTACCCGCGCGGGAATTGATGACTCCTTATCCAGAAACCGTCAGCGCCGATCTGAGTTTGCAAAGACTGGTAGACGAATACTTTATGCATCGACGCTACGAGGGTTTTCCCGTTTCTGAAGACAATCGTCTTGTCGGTATTATTACCCTAAATCAGGTCAAGGATGTTCCTCGTGAGAAATGGGCCGATCAAACCGTGAGAAACATCATGCGACCAATAGAGAATGGGGTGACTGTCCGCCCACAAGAGAAGATGTCACAAGTGTTGCAAAAAATGGAAGAGTGCGAAGTACGCAGAGTTTTAGTTACTAAAAACGGCTCTTTAGAGGGGATCATTACTGCCGGTGATATAGCCAGATGGTTGCGGCGCAGGCGAGATTTAGGCGAGGTAATGAGTTAAAAGTGATAGAATGCTACGTACTTAGTTTGTACATTCACTCATCAAGCTTGTCCTTTGTGTTTACGGGCATATAAAGGACAAAGGACGAATGACCGAACAAGGCAAAAGTAAAAAAAGTTAAAAGGCACTCATAAAGAACAAGAAAAAATGGTTACTAGCACCATTATTTATTTATGGAATGTTCAGGAAAACATTCCCAATCGAGATGCGTAGCACGAGAAATAATATGTCCGTGATTATTTCCTCTAAATTTATTTATGGGGATTATCTTTTTACTTTTTACTTTTTACTTCTTAATAATGCCGACATCAGCGACTAAGTAGTTTCGATACCTCTGCATGCATGAAGGCAATCTCAGGATCGCGTTGGATGGCTTGATAGTAACGCCTTTGTTGAGTAGTTCCTTCTTCTGATGGTTGAACTAGCGATCGCGCTTCCGCCAAAAGCTGATTGGCTTTGTTCAACGTCACAGGTTCTTTGGCACTCAATACTTCATCAATGTGGACAATAAATTGGGAAATGGGATGCAACCAGCTAAACCACTCATGAGCGATCGCCAATTGAAAAAACTCTCCTTTGGAACGAATACGCCCGTACAATTGTTCATAAACAACGCGCTCAGATTCTAGCAAAGCTTTGTGAAGACGAAGCAGTGCCATACGTACTTCCCGCAGGCGTTGCAGTGTGGCATCTAAAGATGGATTGGTTGACGACATCGGGCAATGATTACGGTAGGTACTTTTCCCATCTTGTCATATTTGTACTACTTCGATGAAGCGCGGCTGGAAACCTCAGAACGTGCCAGAATGATTCTAAAGACCTAATTTCTGTGCGAGCACTTCCTCTTTGTCTTTAAAACCTACCTGTACTGCTGTTCCATCTTTGACAAAAAGGGGACGTTTGAGAAGCATCGCGTCTTTAGCAAATGCTTCAATCCATTGTTCATCCGTCCAATTTTTTTTCTCATCGCCCAGTGCCCGGTAAGATTGACCGGAGGTATTTCGCATTGGCTGTTGACCTAAAGACTTGACCCAGTTTTGGCTCATCTCACGAGTAGGTGGATTTTCTTTCGTGTTGATAAATTCATAATTAATACCATTGTCTTCTAGCCACTTCAAAGCCTTTTTACAAGTTCCGCAATTTGGAATACCGTAGACTTGAATAGACATAAAATTTAATTGATTAACATCAAATGTAAGATGTTCAGCATATTTGTGGCAATGACTGAGTTTGAGAAAAAAATCAATATCCTTTAAGCTGATCCTAAGTTGCAGTGAAAGATAGTACTTCCCTCACCCCGCCTGTCGGCACCCCTCTCCCAAATTGGAACAGGGGAAGGGGAGAGGGCACGAATTGCTATTGCTATGTCTGAACGCAACTTGGTATGAGTAGATATATCTGTTTTTTGAGAAGCAAAGAAATGCGCGATCCAGAAATTAAGATTGATCCGGGAACTCTCCTTTTAATTGTGTCTGTTCTAATCCTGTTGCCCCTTCTGTTTGCTGGTTTTTTCTTTCAATAATCAAGATTGATGCAATTAAGGTATTAAGCTAAAGCAAATTTAATTTGCATATTGAATTTTTTTCAAACTCTTGTGGGGTGGG
Organism: Fischerella sp. PCC 9605; assembly: GCF_000517105.1. Taxonomy (GTDB): domain Bacteria; phylum Cyanobacteriota; class Cyanobacteriia; order Cyanobacteriales; family Nostocaceae; genus PCC9605. The sequence continues at coordinate 121,352 of NZ_ALVT01000034.1, forward strand.
CATCTTGCCCGCCCAGATCATGCAACTTAAATGTGGAACAGCTTATTTGCGATCGCCACAAGGAATAACCTTTGTGAAGCGACCAGACTGTCTGTTGTTGCAAATCCGATTTCAGGGCAAATAATAACAGTGATAGTTCTAGTACTTCTTACCAATTACCTCTTCCCCAATACATCTATGTGCCGCCATAAGGAGTGTCTACGCTTTTCTAAAAATGTCTGGACTATTGGCAACAAAGTTGAACACCTGCTTTTTTATAGTGAATTCACTTAAATTTAATTTATAAGACTGAATACTTATTGTTTAGAACTAACAACTTTGACTGCAAATGGTTGCTGGAGTGGAGTGAAAAGTTTTCACTAAGTAACAATGATTAAAGCATTAACAAAAATATTATGACTGCTACAGCACCATCCTCCAATCTACCTGCATTGGCAGAATTAAGGTCAGAATTCCCCAATATTTGCGGTTGGGAAGCAGAAATCAAATCTGTAGTTCAAAGCAATGAACCAGTATTTTTGACTACTACTAATCTCTGCTTGGAAAACATCACGGCGGGGTTTGCATGCGCCCTACACATGCATCAACCCACTATCCCCGCAGGTGCAAATAGCGAACTGATTAGCAATCTCCAGTATATGTTTGAACATCCCCATGATGGAGATAACCACAATGCGGGAGTCTTTGCCTGGTGTTACAGCCGCATGGGAGAATTCATTCCTCAGTTGATTTCCCAAGGCTGCAACCCTCGGATAATGCTTGACTATTCGGGCAATTTGCTGTGGGGGTTGCGCCAAATAAGACGCGATGACATCTTCAACAATCTCAAGCGCATCACCTGCGATCCTCAATATCAGCCCTATGTAGAATGGCTGGGAACAATGTGGAGTCATGCCGTAGTTCCTTCTACTCCCATTCCTGACATTAAACTGCACATACAAGCGTGGCAACACTATTTTGCAGCAATTTTTGGTTACGACGCCCTCAAGCGTGTAAAGGGCTTTTCTCCTCCAGAAATGCACTTACCCAATCACCCAGATACCTTGTTTGAATACATCAAAGCGCTAAAAGAATGCGGGTATCGGTGGCTAATGGTACAAGAGCATTCGCTGGAACGCCTGGATGGTTCTGGGTTACGCCACGAAGATAAATATATTCCCAATCGTTTAGTTGCCCGTAATTGTCAGGGGGAAACTATCAGCATTACAGTGTTAATTAAAACTCAAGGTTCGGATACAAAATTAGTAGCCCAGATGCAACCTTATTTTGAGGCTAAAGGCAGAGGTAAGCAGCAAATTGGAAATATGATGGTTCCCTCTTTGGTAACGCAAATTGCCGATGGTGAAAATGGCGGCGTGATGATGAATGAATATCCCCGCGATTTATTTAGGGTATATCACGAAATCCGCGATGCAGGTAACAATTATGCCGGTGTGGTTGCACTCAACGGTACAGAATATTTAGAACTAATTGAGGCTGCTGGTGTTAATCCCGGAGATTATCCAACTTGTCAAGCCGTTAATCAACACAAAATTTGGCAGCGAGTCGAACCAGGTAATGCTACGCCAGAAGCTGTAGAAAAAGCGATCGCACAATTAAGAACAACTGACCACCAATTCCATATGGACGGTGCTTCTTGGACAAATAATTTAAGTTGGGTGGAAGGCTATGAAAATGTCCTAGACCCAATGAAAAAACTCAGCGTGATGTTTCACGAAAAATACGATGCGTTGGTACAACAAGACCCCTCAGTAACACAGCGTCCTGACTACCAGGAAGCTTTGCTATATAACTTGTTGTTGCAAACAAGCTGTTTCCGCTACTGGGGACAAGGGACTTGGACTGATTATGCTGGCGAAATTTATCGGCGGGGTGAAGCAGTTTTAAGCAACTGGAAATAACGCCGGAGGGTAAATAGATACACACAGATGCACATGGATAAATTATCTGTGTGCATCTGTGGTCGATTCCAAAACTTAATTTTTCCCATAGTTTCTTCCACTTAACTCCGTTACCAGGTTGAACCTGATAACGAGAATTAAGAGACTCTGGCTTTCTCACTCGAATGGTGAGCCAGTTCTCGTCATGTTGAAATAAACTTCTCCAGACAAAATTCCTGTAATTAAGTCTGTAAAACTATTCACAAAAACTTGACTCGCCACATCGAGTCATAAACTATGAAAAAAGGATAAATACTCTTTAAATTCATCTTATGTAAGTTTGCAATCATTGCTTTACATCTACTTCAAATTTTTTAGTAGGTGGCTGCATGACCAGAATTGTAATTTCTGACCTCAATAATGTTGATGTTGAGACATTTTTCACGGAATTATCCACTGAAAAAATGCAGACTACAAACTTTTGGATAGAAGATTTTTTTATCTTCGTACTTAATATTTACTTCATAAACACGATTAGTTTTTCTCTGATAAATAAACTCATCTACTTAGATAAAACTTTGAGACATAATTCCAGTAGTTATGTCTAAACCCTTCACAAATAACCCTTGATTCTGCGTTTTGAAAACAGCAAAATAAAGACATGGATGAAGCGAACAAAAGCTGAACCAAACAAACCAACTAATCTTAACTCAAGAGGAATTCAACCATGTCTAGAATTACAATTTCTGATATCTCTGTAGAGCAAATCACCGAAGTTTCTGAAATCGATGCTGCTGCTGTTGTTGGCGGTGACGGCGAATTTGCTACACTACTTGCTGGTTTTGCTGGTTTGGGATACAAGAGCTCAAGTGAGAAAATCTGGAGCATTGTAGATATCTTTAAATATGCTGTAGATGGGATTGGCAAGGCTTAATCTCTAAAGTCACAATTTTGTAGTTGTGGAACAATGATAATTTGTTCTACAACCACAAACCAAAACAGAAGAGAATAGTTGAATTAACCCTATGTATGTAGGGAAAAATAGGTTGTATTGCAGGGGCTCAAAGTATTTGCAATACAACCTATTTGTTACTAAGACAAATTTCACAGTTGACAGTTGACAGTAGTTAACTCTGTCAACCAGTAACAAGCTTAAGCTTGCTTCAACAATTCTTTTGCTGATAGAGTCTTATCTTCTGAGTCTAAATCCACATTAATTTTCCATGTGGAAATTTGTTGTTGTAACCAATCAGCAAATAAATCACTCGTAACCTTAACTCGCAGTAACTCGTTTAATTGAGGTTGAATGATTTCTTCCACCCAGATCAAATGAACTCCTTTAGGAGTAACAATAGGTTTAATTGCTCCTGGTGGATTGCTAGCAAAAACAGCAGCTGCAATTTCTGGCTTTAATTCGCTTCGAGTTTGCACACCACGATATCCACCAGCACGGCGTAATTCTGGATTTTGAATATATTGGCGAGCAATTTCTGCAAAACTTATTTCGCCTTCTTTAAGACTATAAAACAGTTCTAAAGCCAAGTCTTCGTCATCTAAGACAACTTCATAGATAGCCGCAGCAACATAATTGAGTTGATTTTCATAAAAGAACGGCTCAACTTTATCAGCAAATAAATGATTTGCCAGTTTAGCAGAAAGCAAATTAGTTTCAGCTAATAATTCAAATTCTTCTACAGAAAGATGATGTTTTGCTAACCATGCCCAAGTGTCTTCAGCTTTAAGCAGGTTATTAGCCAAGCGCAGACTATCTGCTGCCTTTTGTAGTTCTGTTAGCTCAACTTTTATCCCTGCTTTGGTTGCAGCATCAGCGACAATCTTGCGATTCGCGATCGCTTGCACTAAATTTGGAATTTGGCACGAGAGTTTAATTTGCTGCAAAATATCTACACTGGAAATATTCAACTCTTTTGACATGGTGAAATTATTACAATTACGAACTGTGGATCTGACCTGTTGTTAGTTAACAGTTAAGATTTATCAACTAACTAATAGCTAATAATATCAACTAATTCTTAACTACTAACAACTGACCATCTCAAAATAACTACAACTCCAAACCACCTTTTTCCAGTTTCTTGAACGGATCTAACATAAAATCAATTACACGACGCTGGCGGACAATTACCTCGGCAGTCGCTGTTTGACCAGGTGTGATGATGATACGTTTATTTCCAGCTTGGATATAAGGCTTATCTAAAGCAACTTCTACCTCAAACATTTCGACATTACCTTGAGAACTTTCAACCACTTTTGAATCTGGTGAAACCCAATGCACGCGTCCTTGAACAACTCCATAATCTTGGAAAGGATAGGCATCAAATTTAATTTTCACAGGCATACCCACCTTCAAGAAACCGCTCTGTTGGCTGGGCATTTGTGCCTTGAGGATATAACCGGAATTCTTGGGTGCAATCTGAGCAATTCCTTGACCAACTTGAACTACAGCACCTGGTTTTTCAATCGGCAAATCATAAATTACACCATCAACTGGCGCTCTCACAATGCGTTGCTGTAACTGAATTTTTAATGCTAAAATCTGGCTCTTACTCTGAGCCATCTGCGATCGCAACTCGGTTATTTGTGTTTGCACATCTTTGAGTTGTTGCTGATTTTTAAGAACAGCTAATTTACCTGCTTCCACTACACCTTTATAGCTGTTACGCTGTTCTTGCAGACGTAGTTTTGCTTGCTCAATCTCTGCCTTTGCCTGATTAATAATTGTTTGATAACGGCTAGTTTCTTCTTTTAAACGTAATTCGGCTTGTTTTGCATCAGATTCCGCTTTTTCTTGTAATTCTTGACTTTCTTGGGCTGTCTTTTCTATTTCTACAACTTTGACTCGAGGAACAACGCCTTGGTTTTGCAATTGACGGTAGCGTTCAACTTCGACTGCATCTCGCTCTAAACGACTTTGAGCTAATTGATGAACAGCCTGAGTAGTGTTAATATCCTGCTTTGCTTGATCGACTAAAGCTAGTTTTTCTAATTTTTGTAAGTTATAAGTACTCTCTTTTGCATCTAAATTTTGCTGCGCTTGATTTACTTGAGCAAGTTTTTCTAATTCTTGGGATTTGTTTTGTTGCTCTTGAACGCTAGTTGTTAAGATGATTTGGTTTTTGAGCAACTCCAACTGTGCCAACCGATTTTGGTGTCCTTCAAGTTTAGTGTGAGCTTGCTGTAAATCGGTTCGCAGGACATCTGATTCCAACTCAACTAAAACTTGCCCTGCTTTAACGGTATCTCCTTCCTTGGCTTTAACAGAAATAACACTACCACTGACTTGACTGTCTAATTTTTGTAGTTTGCCTAGTGGTTCTATCCGTCCTCTGGCACTTCCTGTCTCATCTACTTGAGAAAGCATTGCCCAAGGTAAAGTGACCACAGCAAAACTGACTAGACAATATAGTGAAGAACGTGTCCAGCGCTTCGGTAAGGCATCTAGCAGTTCTTCTGTGCCGTAAAACCAATCGTTTCCCTCAGTGTCTGCTAATTTTCCTTGATGATTGGACTCGTTTAAATTACCAACGTCTTCAGGCTGTGTATATTTGCGATACCCATCTGTGTCGTTTTTTTTCAGTACAGATGATAAGTTGTTGGATAAGTTAGCCATAGTTCCGTACCACTGTTCAGGTTGATTGCGTGTCTTGGTTCTACTGGAAGTCAGAGAGAGACGGAGAAAAATGTGCATTTCAACCAACTTGGGCGAGTTGCTGCTGGTTGAGGTAAAAGTAATGTCCTTTGGCTTTGATTAATTCATCATGATTGCCACTTTCAATCAACACACCGCGATCCAAAACCAGAATTAAATCCGCATTCCGAATCGTCGAGAGGCGATGAGCAATAATGATACTTGTGCGCCCTGTGAGAATCGTTTTGAGATTGTTTTGAATAATCCGCTCCGATTCCGAATCTAGATGACTGGTAGCTTCGTCAAAAATTAATAAGCGGGGATTACCAACCAAAGCTCGGGCGATCGCCAAGCGTTGGCGTTGTCCACCAGAGAGCAAACCGCCACCTTCACCAATTTGGGTTTCGTAACCCATTGGTAGTTGGCGGATGAATTCGTCTGCACCAGCAATGGTTGCAGCTTGGGTAATTTCTTCTAGAGTGGCTTGGGGATGAGCGATGCTGAGGTTTTCGCGAATTGTGCCACCAAATAAAAAGGTGTCTTGGTCAACAACTCCAATTTGTTGGCGCAGCGATCGCAAAGAGAGAGTTGTAACATCTTGACCATCAATCAAGATTTTGCCATCTGTCGGTGGGTATAAACCTAAAAGGAGTTTTGAAAGAGTAGTTTTACCAGATCCACTACGTCCAACGACGGCGATTGTTTGTTCGGGCTTGATTTCAAAACTAAGATTTTCTAATACGTTACGGTCACTTTCGGGGTGATAGCGGAACGTGACCGCAACAAAGCGAATACTACCGTGCAGCTTGGGGATAAATTGCTTGGGCGAGGTCTGTAAGTCTTCTTCTGGTTCAGCTTGCAGAACATCGTTGATCCGTTCGGTAGAAATCACGATTTCTTGTAGTTCATTCCACAGTACTACCAGCCGTTGGAAAGGCCGAATCACCTGACCCAACAACATATTAAAAGCAACTAATTGTCCGATCGTTAATTGGTTTTGAATTACCTGCCATGCACCAAACCAAAGCAAAATCGTAGTTGCTAAGGTTTCAATAGTAGTACTGAAAACTTGCAGTCGTATACCGATCACTTGTCCGGAAAAATTTTTTTTCACCGCTTGATTGAGCAATTCCTCCCAACGCCAGCGGACTGTCTGCTCAATTGCCATTGAGCGGATTGTCCGGATACCTGTAAGTGATTCGATCAGATAGCTACTTTCTTTAGCGAGGTTATTAAAAATTTCTCTCGATATTAAGCGCAAAAAAGGTGTGGCGATCGCCGCCAGTAACACAAATGGTGGCACAACTAGTAGCACCAGTAATGCTAGCTGCCAACTGTACCAAAACATCAAGCCGATATAAATGAATACCGTCACTAAATCCAGAGTGGTTGATAGTGCTTCTCCTGCGAGGAAGCGCTGAATTTTCTGGTTTTCTTGAACGCGAGAAACAATATCACCAACGTAACGAGACTCAAAAAATGCCAAAGGTAAACGAAAGGTGTGTTTAATAAAACCCACCATCAAGGCGACGCCTATACGGTTGGCTGTGTGATCGAGTAAATATTGCCGCAACCCACTCATGGCGACACGGAACAAACCAAAAATGATTAACCCCAAACCAACGGCGTTTAAAGTCAGGGTGCTACCTTGGACAACGACTCGATCTAACAGTAGTTGAGTGAATAGTGGCGTTACCAACCCAAATAACTGAATCAACACTGAAGCAACCATTACCTCTAGCAACACTTGAGTGTGGGGTTTTATTAAATCAAAAAATTGCCAGAATGGTTGAGTTGCTTCTGGGGTTTCTTTTAACCCAGCGGTTGGTTGCAATAACAATGCATAACCAGTCCAACCAGCTTTGAATTGGTTGTGAGTGAGGCTGCGTTGTCCAATGGCAGGATCGCAGACAATGACTCGCTTTTTCGTAATTTCGTAGACAACGATGTAATGCTTACCTTCCCAATGGGCAATTGCAGGTAAGGGTTGTTCTGCCAATTTTTCCAGACTAGCTTTCACAGGCCGGGTAGCAAAGCCAATACTTTCTGCGGCTGCAACTAAACCCTTGATTGAAGCACCACTGCGGTTAGTATTAGCTAAATCTCGCAACAGACTAATACTAAATCGCTTACCCCAATAACGACTAATCATCACCAAGCAAGCAGCACCACAGTCTGAAGCGCTTTGTTGAGCATAGAAGGGATAGCGCTGAGTGATCTGTCCCCAAACTTGCCCGATTTTGACTTGGGGATTGGGAAAATAAGATCTGCGTTTTTTTGACTTTGGTGCTGGTGAAGATTCTGGTTGAGGAAAGGAAATGACTGTTCTGCCGTTGATAGGTGCTTCTGTGGTGGCTGAAGTTGGTTCTGAACCAATCAACTGGGCTAAGTCAGGCCAGGATTGCAGTGCAGTTTCCCAATCTGTATGAGAGAGTGTGTAGGCAATTGTTGTCGCTTGTGTCACTTGCCAGTCATCCTGGCGAGAAATTTCGCAGAGATTGCCAGGAGTTAAACGGCTACCATCAGAACTCTGTAATTCTCCCCGATGCAGCAGCCACAGTTTGCTATCTTGGCGGAGTGTGGCATAGAGACTACCCAATTCTAAACTATGCCGCCTAAACAAAGATAAGGTTTTGAGTATCTCTTCACAAGGGGTAGTGCTTTTGTCTTGCTGCTGAGGTAGCAAAGCGAGCATTAAATCCCAAATTTCTGCTTTTTTTCTGAGGCGATCGCCAATAGAAGGATGCTTGTCCATCAAAGTATGCAACACTTCATCTGGCAGATAAGCAAGTTGCAAGTTGGCAGAAGCCCTAGCAGCATAGGGTAGCCATTCTTGTTGTGCAAACAAAGTCATCTCACCAAATGATGCTCCAGCATTGAGGGTGGTAATTAAGTTGTTCGAGCTATCTAATAGCCGCACTTTACCCGCCAACACTAAATAAATTCCGGATTTCCCCGAAGTCGCTTGCCAAAACAGCTTTGCTACTGGTGGTTTTAATATTTCTGTTGCTTTTATACAGCTTTGCAGTTCTTGATTAACAAGCTTTTCACCTAAAATCTCGGTGAGTCTTTGACCTAGCTGTTGCTGGTCAAATACTGATGGCATTTCCGTACCTCGCAAGTAGATTTAGTTGCTGATTTTCATCAAGTCGAACGACCAATCAACCCGCAACTCACAACTGGATTGCAAATCGCAAATCTTAATCCCATCGTTTTTGAACTGGGCAGTTTCTTTGCCTTCTTGGTGTTTTTGTTTTGTAGAAAGCCCTTTCTCTTTGAGTAGGCGGTTGATGTGGCGATCGCTGATTTCAATCCCTAGTTCTAAAGCTAGGTGTTTGCTTAACCATTGGGCTGTCCAATTGGCAAAGCCATAGCCATATTCACGCGGACTATGTGTTACCAGTTCTTGCAATCTTTCAAGATATTGCTTGTTAACGGTTTTTGGTCTACCTTTTAATCGCTCATTCCATTTGTGTGCTAGGCCTGCTTGTACCATAGCAATCCAATACCGCGCCATCTCCTGGGAACAACCTAAAATTTGACAGATTTGAGTCTGGGTTTTACCCATATCTGCCAACAACATGATCTCTAATCTGCGTCGGTATTCTGGTTGCAAATCAGTTTGCAAATTCTTGAGCAAAAGTTTCCGTTGAAATGGCGTTAAAAATTTACTTTTTTTCGTGTCATAGCTCTCAAGAGCATCGTCTTTACTGGAATGGTTTGGCATATTTGTCACCAGTTGGCGTCAACTGTAGCAAGTGGACTTAATTTGTTTTTTATTTACAAATTGTTACCAACCTTGGATGCGTTATTTTGCAAACGTTGTTCAGGAAAATTTGTTTTTACACATAGTGTGCTAATATACATCGAAATCAATGGTATCTTTATTTACAGGTTGTTAAGATTTTTTTAAAACATAGCCTCTTTGTCGCTAAACTCCTCATATCTTTGTTGAATTCTCAAACTAAATTTGTTAAATTTACTAACCAAAATTGGGCAGAAAAGATGAATTGTAAGTGAATTTAGGACATTGTTCTTCCTAAATCGCTTTATATCAGCAACTGGTATCATCTCTCTAATTAGAGCCATAAATCCACTTGAAGCAACTCAAAAATTCTTGTAGATTCTTGCATCAGTAGAAATCCTTACATAAAAAAGTCGTATGTTTTATCTCCTTCAAAGAAAAAATTGTCTGTTGCTTTTGATCATTGTACTGTTCCATACAGCCTAATCGATTTCCGGTCTGAGTGTTTTCTCTGCCGAGGAAATTTACAGTATCTTCATGAGAAACTGAGAATATTTTCATAAAAAAGCAAAATATTTTACACAATTTTCACAAAAACCTGGTATTTCTCTCCTAGCGCTTCCTAGTATGATTACGTAGGTAATATCCCACGACTTTGAGTTGTATCACTACCAAGTGAAACAGCATCAGGTTAGTGCTGTCTTTTGAGTGCAAAGACAGTAATCAGCTTTTTTTAACGTGGTAGAGTTAAGAGCGGCTTGAAGATTTATCGAGGTAGATGCTGCAAATTGCCTAATTTTGCCATCATCCGGCTATCACAGCTAATGTTACAAGCCTGAGGATGTACAACGTCAAATGTCGTCAAATAACAGGAAGTATTATGAATCAGCAGATAAAATTAGTCAAACGCTTTTTACTAATCGCTACATCAGCGATCGCCACTTCTCTATTAGCAAATTCACCGAGCCAGGCTGCAACTATAGCTTTGTCTGACAGTTTTGTGATTTTAAATGAATTTAGTCAAAATCCAATTAGAACCGGGACTGATACGAAAACCAATACTAATACAGTTGCTAATGGTGATGATGGATCGGCAATAGCGATCGCCCAAGCACAAGCTTCTTTTCTCAGCAATCCCCTGTTGCCAGCAGATACTTCATCTGACACAGATATGAATATTAACCAACTTCCTATGGAACCACCAGAAGACATAGATTTGGGATTAGAGGAAGAAATTGCACCTTTATTATCTTCATTAGCTTCGCCTGCGGCATACAATACATCTTCTAGTATGGTGACAGGTTTTGGTAAAAATAACTCTGGACGAGCAAACAGTGAAGCTACAGTCGTTGGTGATTTCTTTGTGAATGCTGGTACATCCTTTAGTTTTGACTTTATTACCAACTTAAACCTGTATGCTAGTGTGGACGATCCAATTACGGAAAATGCCGCAGCTAGTGGAGATATACTTTTAGCTTTAGTGAATCCAGAAACAGAGGAAGTACTAGATTTCTTCTTAGCTACTGGTAAAGTAGACAGCAAAAATCAAGATGTGCTTGATTATCTGGGAAGTAGCAACATTAGTTTAGAGCCTCTTAATCAAGAGACTGACTTTGGTAGCAATCAAGAAAGTGCCGATCTGATTGTGCAGGGTTCTTTAAAACGCGATTTTGAGCAGGATACAAACGTGAGGTTGGTTGAATTTAAACGCAATCAAGCTGAAGTTGCAGTTCCTGAACCTTTAACTATCTCGGGTTCCCTCTTGTCTGGTTGTTTTTTGCTGATTGCGAAGCGTCGGCGCAAAGCAAATTCGTAATTTCAGTTATTAACATAGCTGCTTTTATTCCCATTTACCCACTTAAAAAAATTTATGGTGGTTCAATCAAAGTAGCTTGTATAGCAACTGTGAATAGTCAAGTTCGCGCCTTCATGAACTCCAAGCACCTGTTTTAATGGCATCACTATCCTATTGCGTGTTTAACAGCACTTTTAATTTATGTGATTATACTTAAGTAATTAAGCACGATCTTTAATAAAATTTTACCAATACACTAGTTAATTTCAACTATACTAAAGGGTGAGGGTGAAGCGAGTTAAAGCCTACATCCAAAATATAGACTAAATTTATCAGGGTAATTTCGCCATCCAAAAGTTTTAGCGAATAGCATTTGCCACAAAGCAAAGTTTATGTAAGTGACTTTGCGGGCGAAATAAGACGGTGAATCTATGTTGAATTAGAGATTTAATATTTATGTTCAGCAAATTTCTGCCGTAGGTTAGCTCTTGCTTATTCAAAAAAAAGGTTATACCTTGGCTGCGGCTGCAACCATCATATTGATGTCTAAAACTTCAACAACAACTAAAAAGTACAAATCAATCAAGAGGAGTGAGCGATAATATCATGGCTAGAATTACAATTTCTGACATTTCTTTGGAGCAAAACTATCTTGCAGACTTATCTGAAGCTGAGTCTGCATTTGTTCAAGGTGGTTTAAATTTTAACAGCTTGCTTCTCGGTTTGGCTGGGCTAGCTTTTCTACTTTCATACAAGAAAATTAATGCAATCCAAACGCTCGCTCTTTTCTCAATTAAAGCGGTAACTTCCGTTTAATCAATTAGATAAGATGTAGGGTGCGTTACGCTGTCGCGTTAACACACCCTACCATTCATTAGTGTCTTTAGTTTTTATATTTTTAATATTCCCACTGCGATGCTCCGAAGGAGCGGTCTTTGACCATCGCAACTATTAGGTATATATAGGAATCCGATTTGATTTATGAAAAAATCTAAGTATCTGTAGCGACTGTCTTGATTGTCAAGCGATCGCTAAAAGAAGTTGACACAACTGGGGAACCGCTTCGCTGATTGGGCGGTGCCAGGTAGGGGCAGCAAGACCTTGCTTGAGTTAGTAGCGTAGATAGTCGTGCCCCCACCAGGCACTCCGCTGTCGCCGCCCAATCTTCCCCAGTTGCTGAATCACTGGTGGGGGCAGCAAAACAATGGATAAAAAACCCTAAATAGATGGGATGTATAAAAATGTCAGTGCGACTAAGCGTTAACAATTGGTTGAAAGTTGTCACAAATGCGCCAAGGCAAATGATCTCGAAGCATTGCATTTAAAATAACTAACATTTTATGAACACAAGCAGTTAGAGCAAGTTTTTTAGATTTACCACGCTCGACAAGGCGCTCATAAAAGGCTTTGATAACAGGATTGTGACGTATTGCGACAACAGCACCCATATAGAGAGTGGCACGAACATGGGCACGACCACCATTAATCATCCGTTTACCTTTATGTTGACCGCTATCATGATTGATAGGTGCAACTGCTACTAAGCGAGAGATTTGTTTGGCAGTTAGCTTTCCTAGTTCTGGTAAATCCGAAACAATAGTTGTGGAAATAACTTGACCAATTCCAGGAGTAGTTTTGAGTAAATTAACTTTATCAATCCATTGTTGGTTATTTTGAGCCAATTCCTCAATTTCTTGATTAAGTTGTTTCAGACGTTGAGCAAGGTAATCAATATGCGCCTCAATATCTGTCAAAGCTTTACCACGAGCGCGAGTACGGCGATTTTTCTCAGCAGTTTGCATTTCAACTAATTGTCGTCTGCGACTAATTAATTCAGATAATTGACGCGCTCCTTCGGATTCAATTGCTAAAACCTGAGGTTTCATTGCTTCCCCAAAGTGTGCCAAAATTTGTGCATCAATTGCGTCGGTTTTTGCGAACCGACCTGTGGCTTTAGCAAAATCTCGCCCTTGCCGTGGATTAATTAATGCAACTGGTAAAAGTGCTGCCTGTAATTGAATTACTAGCTCTGTTTCTAATCCTCCTGTTGCTTCCAGTACAATCAGATTTAAATCGTAGGATTTAAGTTGCTCTACTAGATGAGATATTTCTACTTCTGTATTTGCCAGTTGGAATGCTTTACCCATTGGACGGATATAAACATCTAGAGTGGCTTTACTGACATCAATGCCTACCCATTGATTCATATTTTCCATTTTTTTACTCTTAACTATTTTGTCAAGAAGTGTTGAATTCATCCCCCTGATTTCACTCATCCTTGCCCGATACGGACTGTATACTTTAAATATCAGTAATTAAAGTTTTGCCCAAGCGCGACTGTTCGAGTTCTGTCATGGAGATTGTTGTAGTGACCCATGCTACAAAGCGGTCTTTAATGACCTAGGGTGCGACGGTTTACTACTTCTTCTAAGATACAAGGGTGCGTTATGCCTCTGGCTAACGCACCAAAGCCTTTGGATGGTGCGTTAGCCAGAGGCATAACGCAACGGCAATAAAGGGGGAGGAAAATCCACACCCCTTTTTGCCTCCCCTACGTATATTTCAAAAATCAAATATGAGTCCTATACTTTCCCCTTCGGTTTGTGCTGCAAAAGACGCAAAAATTTTGCCTGATTTATACCAATCTGAATAGAATAGCGATCGCCCACCCACACTTCTATGACAATTACTGGGCGAAGAGTTAAACCCTCATAGAGAACGGATAAGACAGCCAAAGGCAAAGACCTCTTAGAAACTACAATTAGATTTAAAGTATAGGGAAGGGGTGAGATTGAAAAGTTATTAGTTTCACTCTCATACCGCCCGTCCTAATTATTTTCCTGGTCTAATTGCCATAGAATGAGCCTCCTGGGCCGGTTCCGTATAGGGGGCCAATTGGTGCAACAGGTGCAGGAGCAGGCTGAGGTGCTGATGGTCTGTTATAGCGATCTTCTACAATCCATCTGTCTTGGTTAACATTGGAGCTTGGTGACGCACCTGAGTTACTGTATTCCATTGCTGCCCCTAATACCCCAAGCATTAGTAACATCTGTCTGGCTTGTTGTTCCTGTTTAGCCCGTCTGTGAGCAATATATTCCTTTTGTTGTTCTGGAGTAAGACTTTCAAAGTACCTTCGTTCTTGTTCACGTCTAGCTGCTGCTGCGGCCGCACGTTCTTGTTTTCGTTTTTGATACATATTTATACGTTGCTGTCTTTGCCTGGCAAAATTTTCTTGTCGTTGGAGACGTTTTTGCCTTGCTCTTTCTCTATTGCCTATCTGTGTTACGCGGTCTATTGTATTGATTACTTGGGTGACAGAGCCGAAGGAGTTAGCCACCTCAATTGTTTTTGTTGTACTGGGTAAAGATTGATCTGCCGAGGAACTGACCAACTGATTGGCGGCTAAACATGGAGAAACGCTAGAGAGTGAAAATAAAGCCAGACTTGATAACCCAACAATGAATTTCATAGGACTATATCCTGATGGTAGTAGTTTTTCGTAACTAGGATAATCGATGGTTGTAAATATAATTGCATAATGTACACTGATAGCGCCAGACATTCTGACTTATCTCTGCAATTTAATTTCCTATCCCTCACAATCTATATACGTTCAAGAGTTACCCCGTGCTGCAAACACTCAAGAAATTTTTTTAAGACTCATACCAAACCAACTAGGATAGCGATCGCACCCAGTAGGGAGTGACTGACGATAATACTATGTAAATTCAGTTAAAATACTTAAATATAGTCTCAATGATAATGATAATAAAATACATGATCTTTATTTAGATAATATTTTTACCAACTCAGCACTACTAAGTTGATTTTTCGCTATCAAAACTCAAAAAAATCAGGGTAATCTCAGATAATCTAAGAACTACCCTGATATTTTACTAGGAGTCGTCAATTATTTTTACTGTTGACTCCTTACTAATTATGCAAACGCCGCAGTCTTCACATCGTTGTTTGCTAACAGTTCTTGCAATTCCTCAGCATCCACGGTTTCTTTCTCAACCAGCATATCCGCCAGTTGATCGAGAACGTGACGGTTATCTGTCAAAACTGTTTTAGCACGCGCATAAGCTGCATCCACTAATTTGCGGACTTCTTCGTCAATAGCGGCGGCGGTTTCTTCGGAGAAATCACGTTCTGACATGATATCCCGACCGAGGAACATATTGCCTTGCTGACGACCAAGGGCAACAGGGCCGAGTTTGTCACTCATCCCAAACCGTGTTACCATTTGTCGGGCAACACGTGCTACTTGTTGCAAGTCGTTGGAAGCACCGGTAGTTACTTCTTCTTCACCAAAGATTAATTCTTCAGCAATGCGACCACCTAATGCCACTGCCATCTGATTTTCTAGATAAGAGCGGCTGTACAAACCACTATCCATACGGTCTTCGCTGGGGGTAAACCAAGTTAAACCACCGGCACGACCGCGCGGAATAATGCTAATTTTTTGCACTGGGTCATAGTCTGGCATCAGCGCCCCAACTAAAGCGTGACCGGCTTCGTGATATGCCACGAGTTGCTTGCGCCTTTCGCTCATTACCCGGTCTTTCTTCTCTGGCCCTGCTAAAACGCGATCGATCGCGTCGTTAATTTCATCCATCGAAATTTCGGTCAAGTTCCGGCGTGCTGCCAGAATGGCGGCTTCGTTCAGCAGGTTGGATAGATCCGCACCAGTAAACCCAGGAGTACGACGAGCAATTCTCTCCAAGTCCACATCCTTGCCTAAAGTTTTGCCACGGGCATGAACTTTGAGAATTTCCACCCGTCCAGAGTAGTCGGGACGATCTACAACAACCTGACGGTCGAAGCGGCCAGGACGCAACAAAGCTGCATCCAAAACATCGGGACGGTTGGTAGCGGCAATGATAATGATGCCGGTGTTACCTTCAAAGCCGTCCATTTCTGTGAGTAACTGGTTGAGGGTTTGTTCCCGCTCATCGTTACCACCGCCTAAGCCTGCACCACGCTGACGGCCGACAGCGTCAATTTCATCGATAAAGACGATACAAGGAGCATTAGCTTTGGCTTGCTCGAATAAGTCACGGACGCGGGATGCACCCACACCCACAAACATTTCTACGAACTCAGAACCAGAGATGGAGAAGAAGGGGACACCCGCTTCGCCTGCTACAGCACGAGCTAGCAAGGTTTTACCAGTTCCTGGAGGGCCTACTAACAGTACGCCTTTGGGAATTTTGGCTCCAACGGCAGTAAAGCGATCGGCGTTTTTCAAAAAGTCTACGACTTCGTTTAGTTCTAGCTTGGCTTGATCGATGCCAGCGACATCACCAAAGGTGACTTGGGTTTGTGGTTCCATTTGCACTCTGGCTCTGGATTTGCCAAAGTTCATGGCTTGGCTACCCGGGCCATTTTGGGCACGGCGCAGCAAGAAGAATAAGCCAACCAGAAGCAATACAGGGAAAAATAGGCTGCTAAGTGCCTTAAACCAGAATCCTTCGTCGGTTTGAGGCAAAACTATAATATCTACGCCTTTAGCGTTGAGCGTGTTGATCAGGTCTGGATCGTTAACTAAAGTCACCAATTTCTTGTCGCCACTTGTAGGCGTGACAATAGCTGTAGACCGATCCGCACTAATACTGACCTTATCTACCCTGCCATTTTGAACTTCTTGAATAAATTGACTGTATCGCCATGTCTCTCTGCTTTGGGGTTGCTTGTCAAAAAATGCTGTCCCAAGAGCGATGACAACAATAAAAAGCAGCGCGTACAGCCCCGCATTTCTCCATCGTTTATTATTCACCGAGGTTAATCCTCCTAAATTTGTTGTGCGAGGGCATTTTAAGAATTATGTTAACTTATCTTAAGGTATACCAAATTCTGCACCTATAATGCTAGTCGAAATCCCCGTAGTTGTTGAAAACAAGGATGCTTGGGATTATATTCTAGCGATCCTGTGGGCTGGATGACGGTGTGGATGGGAACAATTTCGACAACACTGTTACAGTAGGCGATCGCATCAAACTCCTTAACTAGTTCCGGTGTCCAAGGTTCCTCTTTCACCTGTTGTTGATTTTGCAGCCAGTCGATCAGCTGCGATCGCATCACTCCTGGCAAAATTCCTGCACTCACAGGAGGTGTCCACCAACAGCCATCCCGCCATCCCCAAAGATTGCCCGTACTTGTTTCTAACCAATTCCCCAAAGCATCCACTAATATCGCTTCTTGAGCATCTAACTTTTGGGCTCTATTCCTTGCCAGCCAAGCACTCAGATAATTTCCAGTTTTGTGAGTGGGTAAACTGCGAGAATATGCTAGTGATGAGAGGCTAGATGTTATACCATTATTCTGTTTATCCATCAAGTCTTTTGGTAAGAATCTGCCAACTATCCATTCCCGTCCATCGGGAAATACGGTAATTCTAAGGACGGGAAAGTGTGCCATGATTAATTCCGCACCTTGACGTAATCGTACTTCATCTGGTAATAACCAGCCAAAAGTTTTTAAGCTAAATTTAAGGCGATCGCAATGTGCCTGCCAATTCGTTAATCTATGGTCTAATGAATTGCCATAAACCCGTAGTGTAGTAAAAACCGTCGCTCCGTACAGTAAAGCTGGGTCATCAATGGTTAATTCTATGGTTTGAGACTGAATTAATTTACCGTTGTACCAATAAATAGTCGTAACCTCGCTGGGAATGAGGGGGGGGGAGAGGTTTTGGGAATTGGGCATTGGGAATTGGGATTTAACGATTATCTTTACCCCATGCCCCTTGCCCACCAACCACCAACAAACAACAAACAACCACCAACAACCAACAACCAACTAATCCTTTTCAGGTAATTTAATTTTAGTAGAGCCATCTGGATTTTTGATGACCTTTCCTCCTAAAGCTTCTATGGCGCTAATTGCTCTTTGTCGAGTTTTATCATCCAATTTATTATTTAATACCATTGTCCAAGTAGCAATTTGGGCGTATCTACTGTTAGGATTGCGATTTAAAAATTCAACAGTCTTCTGAGAAAATCCTGCTAATTGTTTGCTTTCTTCATCTGAATGATTACTAGCCCAGTTTGCTGCTTTTTGAAATGATTGCTTGGCATTTTGAGCATCTCCTAAAAATAATAATTCATCAATGCCTTTATAACGCCATACATAATAAGACCGATGGGGAACCCAAGGAGATAGTGAATTTAAACCTTTTTTCATCAATGCTATTGACCGTTCTGGCATAGCGGCATACATAGAAGTGCTGGTAGAAAGCCCTATGTAAGCCTGTAAAAATCGCGGATCGCGTTCTAAAATGACTTCAAAATATTCTGGGCTGAGACTGTAACCTGTTCTATCACGAACTTCATCATCGCCAAAGTATTGCAAAAAACTGAGATAGCTCCAATTTGCTATTAAATTATCATAACCAAAAGTCGGCATTTGCTTAAGCAAATTGAGGCGGAGTTTTTCTGTGTTTATTTCTCTTTCTAAAGTTTCTAAAGAAGCAGTTTGTTTACTAGAAATTAGTTGTTGCATACGGGGCAATTGCAACAAGCTAACTCCTAAAATACATAGACAGGCTGTAATAAATGCACCAATAGCTTGAGGGGAGAGAAACAACATTCTGCTCGACTGATAAATGAAGTGTTGGACTATAAGTACATAGTTCCCGTAAATTTAGCTAAATTAACAGTTTCAATGCAATTAGCGATCGCGCAAAGTATTAGTTAGTCAACAGTTCCTATTGAAAAGCTTTCGTTCAACTAACTGGCTGTATTGGCTTAGTATATTAGAGATGTAACTTAGAAAACATCTATAAAGTCGATAATCGGTAACGGGTAAAACCAATTACCAATTACCAATTACCAATTATCAACTCTTACAGCAAATTCTTGGGAACATTCTCAGGAACAACCCATAAGTAAAGGGTTGTGCCTTGCACCTGTACTGTCTGCTGTGGTTTCCAATCACCCATGTCGAAGGCGTGGGAAACAATACGCGTGCCTGGTTTTAGTTCTTTCAAAAGTTTAGGTCGGAGTTTTAAGTTGACATCGGGTAGCAGGTAAAGTGTTACTACCGATGCGTCACTAAAATCGGTTTGGAATAAGTTTTGTTGCTGGAATTTAACGCGATCGCTCACTCCTGCTTTTTGGGCATTTTGCTGACTTTCTTGCACAAGTTCTGGATTAATTTCTACACCAACAGCACGACTAACACCGTATTTTTGCACCGCTGTAATGGGAATGCGCCCGTCTCCACTGCCAAGATCGTAAAGCACATCATCCTTTTTGACTTGTGCTAGTTGCAGCATAGCGTTTACTACTTCTGGTGATGTTGGTACATAAGGTACATCTGCTTCTGGAGCTTGTTGGAATTGAGTTGTGAGCGCTGGTGCTGGGGAGTCGGAAGCAGGCGCTTGGGCATCTATCTCTGAGTTACGCTGGTTCGTGCATCCAGCTACACCCACGCTCACTGCACTAATCCCGGTCACAAGTAAAATTAGTATTCTTCGTAATTGCATGATCGGTGCTGTTTGTAAATAATCTGGTGAAAAACTGAAAGAATGTCCCTATCTTTAGCGTCAAAAACAAATGTGACTGGAAAGTGACAAAACTCAGCTTTTTATTTCTGAACGACCCAACGGTAGATAATGAGTCAAAGCTTGTTGACCCGAAACGGGGTATGCCCGAAGCAGTGCCAGGACAATAGGATAAAATCAAGAAAACTCACGCTTGTTGCAGCAAGAAGCTAAAAACTATCAGAGAAAAGTAAAGGATTCCCATAAAAGTGGCATTCTGGTGAAATTGTCATGGAAACTTCATCTTCTCGGTTGCATCAATTTACGACCAAAATATGCAAAATTGCTACACAAATAAACATCGATCAAGACGCAAGCAGTAATTATACACAGGTAGCAATTTTAGTCCTTGGTCAATGATCGTTGGTAGAAACTGACTAAAGATTCATAACTGTCTTAACTATAAACAAACAGTGCTATTGAGAAGCACATCGGCTTAGCATCTTCCAAAAAGTAAAAAGTAATACGAAATGGGAAACTTGATTCGTAGCAGTTGGATCGCTTGGTTGGTAACTTTATTTGCATCTATGGGGATTGTGGCAGGAGCTTATTTTACTTATTCAAATTCAAAGACACCTATTTCCCATTTTTCTTATCGCTTATTCGATAGCAACTCTGTCAATAAATCTGATCTTGATATCTGGAAGGAATTACGACCTCCTCGGAAAATAGAAATTGATTTAACCAAGCAACGCTTATACGCATGGGAAGGTAACAAACTTGTTTACTCCATGCAAGTTTCCACGGGTAAACGCTCCACTCCCACAAAAAAGGGTAAATTTTTGATTAGCTCTAAGTTCCGCTCTACCCGAATGCGAGGTCCGGGTTACGATATTCCTAATGTTCCCTATACTATGTATTTTTTCGAGGGTTACGCCATTCATGGGGCTTTTTGGCATAACAATTTTGGTACACCAGTTAGCCACGGTTGCGTGAATTTACGAGTACCAGAAGCTCGCAAGCTTTTCAATTGGGCTGACATCGGCACGTTGGTGGTGGTGCGTAAGTAGGGTTTTTTCTCGATTTGAATATAGTTGTTTAGTCAACAAAAAGACCCTTCTCCAGCATCATTTCTTTTATAGCAATCCTAAATCATTTTTAAGAAGTAAAAAGTAAAAAGTAAAAAGATAATCCCCATAAATAAATTGAGGGGATTTAATGGGGATTTAATAAGGACGTATTATTTCTCGTGCTACGCATCTCGATTGGGAATGTTTTCCCGATCGTTCCATAAATAAATAATTTCTGTTTCCTGTTCCCTACCCTCATGAAGCGATTTACAACTTAAATAGGACTGCTATAAATTGCGATCGCTAAGCGAGTACCGCGAGTACCAACGCACACACAACAGGATGATTCAAATTAGGAATGACGCCATTTAAACCGGTAGTTGGAGTTCATAAACTTGGTGAATCTGGTTATCATCAGTTGGTATAAATGATACTTTTACTCAAGTGTCACTAGTTTTTGCAAGACAACTATTTAAAAGCAATTGTCCCACCTTTTATCCCGACTTTGTCACCTTGCACAGTAGATACTAGTTATGCCTGTGGCAACAAATTTGATGAAGGTGCAATGAATAGCAGTCTCCTTTACCAATCAGTTGATGCTCTGCTTACTCGGAGAAATGACACTCCGCTGATTAGGGATTTTGATGCTTCAAAGCAGGTCGAACTGTTTGTGACACTGAAACAGTTTCAGTTTAGCGGTCAACTTGTATTGACCGATGTAATGGGGCGAGAGTGGATTGTTCACCTGTATCGCGGTTTCATCGCGTATACCACTGGTGGAGATCACCCAGTGAGACGCTGGAAGCGGAATTCAGCGCTCTATCTGCCCCACCAACCTGCTGATATTTCAGCACTACAGTACGAATTGGTTAATACGACGCCTGAAGATTTTGATACCTGTTGGCAGTACCAACTATTGTGTTTGTGGGTAGAGCAACAAAAAATTACCAAGGAGCAAGCTGCCAGAGTCGTTTGGTCAACGATTGTGGAAGTGTTGTTTGATATCACGCAAGCAACACAGGTTACTTATGAACTCAGGCCTAACAAAACGCTGCCTAAGAGACTTGTTTTAATTGATGCAGCGCAAGCCGTTGCAGAAGCAGATCGGCTTTGGCAAAGTTGGAAAGCTGCAAAATTGGCAGATTGCTCCCCCAATAAAGCGCCTGCTATCGGTCAGGCAGGGGAACTGCAACAGCGAATTTCAACCTCAGTCTACCAAACGCTAAGCCAACTTTTAGAACAACAGCAGACCCTGCGTGAAATGGCAATAGACATGAAGCAGGACGTGTTGACTGTTATCCGTTCACTATTGCCCTATATTCAGTTGGGCTTGGTGGAATTAAAAACTATTGCTGACCTACCAGCCCCAATCTTTTCATCATCAACGCCATCAGAGGCTCGACGACCTTTAATTGCCTGTTTAGATGATAATCCTTGGGTTAGCCAAGAGATGGAAAAGATTCTGACAGCAGCAAACTATCGGTTTGTCGGTCTAAACGATCCTTTACGGGCGATCGGCGTTTTGTTAGCGCTGAAGCCGGATCTGATCTTTCTTGATTTGATGATGCCGAATACAAATGGGTATGAAATTTGCAGCAAGCTACGCAAGCTTGCCTGCTTCCGCCATACGCCAATTATTATTTTGACGGGAAATGATGGGGTAATTGATCGAGTTAGAGCTAAGATGGTTGGCTCTTCAGATTTTCTCAGCAAAGAAACAGTTGATACTAACCAAGTCATAGGTGTAATCAATAAGCACCTTAAACAGATTCATCTCAGTGAACCGGCGTTGTAAATCAAATGGGAAAAAGCAAGTTAAAAAACATTCAGTTATAGGGGTTTAGGTCTCGCAAAGCTTCATACAGCTTGTAAAAGGCATTTGTGAAACCTACCCTTACTTCGGAAGAGAAAAATTTTTGAAATTTTGAGTCTTGAATTGTTTAGCTGTGGCTATCTGTTATTTGTTGGAGGTACATATTTTATGAATCTTACCCTGACTACTGAGGATTCCTTGACTGATCAAACAGTTGCCTTGGTAGTTGATGATTCTCTACCTGCACGGGAAATGATTACAAAGTATTTGCATCAATCCGGTTTTCATGTTTTGACAGCTACTAACGGAGAAGAAGCAATACAACAAATCAGTAAACATAAGCCTAATATTATCATCCTAGATGTTGTCCTGCCGGATAGAAGCGGTTTTGCGCTTTGTCGAGATTTAAAGGCGACAGCTGAGACAACTAACATCCCCATTATTCTCTGCTCAATTAAAAAAACGAATGCTGATAAATTCTGGGGATTAAAGCAGGGAGCCAATGCTTACTTATCTAAGCCAGTTGCTGAGGAAGAACTACTCAGCGTTATAAATAATTGTTTGGGTGTCAAGTCTGATATTTAAGGAGACACCAATGACATCTGACTCTTTAGCATCATCATCAACAACAGTCCCATCCTCTGCAAAGGCAAGAGAGCAGTTTTTACGGTTTCAGCTTGTTCCTGACACAACAGTATTGCTGCCAATTTCTCAGATAGCTGAGGTCTTGACAATTCCTGTCGATCAGATTACGCCAATTCCTCAACTTGCTGCATGGGTAATGGGGGCTTATAACTGGCGGGGTCAGGTACTCTGGATGGTTAATCTGGCTCACTTGATCGGGTTCACACCTTGGCATCAACAAGGTATAAGTGCAACCTATAGCGCAATTGTACTGCGTGCCCGCTCTATGAGTACGCCAGACAACAATGCTGAGAACCAGATGATCGGGCTAGTGATAAACCGAGCAGAAATGATGGAGTGGTGCGATCCGGATCTGCTTCAATCTCCGTCGTCCGATGTCGTCACTCCTCAGTTGGTGCCGTTTATGCGCGGATACCAATTGAAATCCAATGGTGAACAGTTAGCCGTTTTGGATGATGAAGCCATTATTGCCGCCATATCCCAATCATAAGCTTCAGAAGCCATAAACTGATTGTTCTGCCTTTCTTAGCCTTGAGACGACTGCAACCAACTGCTCAGTTTTCATGAGGTAAATTCCATGACTCAGAATCATGTTAGGTCTGTGTTGCCTAACTCCCAAAATGCGAAGACAAGTAGAAACTCATCCAAAACTCGACAGCTTTTTCACCAATTGGGGAAAGCGAGTTGGTGGAAGGAATTGAGTCTACAAGTATTGAGTTTACCAAAGAGTTTGCCAAGAAAAGTCACAGTTCTGGCAGTTGCGATCGGTGTGATTCCGATCGCAACCGTTGGGGGTATCGCTTATACCTTGGCGAGTCGCTCGATCACAACGCAAATTTTTGCCGAGCAAGAAAGCCGCATCATTGGCTTGAGTAGCGCACTTACCATCACCATTAATGAGTTTGTGGAAGACGCTGAAATCATTGCTAAATCGCCTTTGATGATGGAGTCACAGTTACAACAAATTTCTGAGGATTCTTTCGCGATCGAGCCACCATTAAATCCAGCGATTTCGCACGAGCAACCAGTCGGTCTGCTAAACCGTTTTATGGGTCTGCTAAACAGTTTTATGGAGGCTAGCAACGGGAAATACGACAGTATTGCTGTCACTGACATAACGGGCAAATTGCTGTTTCAGTCCCAATCATCGCGACCATTTAGTGCCGAAGAGAACTATAGCGATCAAGAGCACTTTCAGCGAGCGGTCTCCAGCCAGTCTCCAGCCATTAGCGACCCAAAGATGACTCTCTCACCAGGCAGAAGTCACCTAGAAGTCGCTGCACCTATAAAACAGCCTGGAACAGGTAAAGTCATTGGTGTCGTTCTGGTGCGAATGTCATCAGAACGTCTAAACGAAATATTTAAATTTCTTGAAGACAATTCTTGGGAATATGAAATTGTCACTCCCGAAGGGCAGGTCTTTGCAGCCGCGGAACCAGATATGATCGGTCATTCGGCTGAAGCCGATTATGAGGGAATTTCCGAGACATGGCCACAGATGTTGGAAGCACTCAAGGAAAGATCGGTACTGACCTATGTGGCAACAGATAAGAACGATCAGGAAGAAGTTCTGGTCAGCTTTACAAATATGCCAGGGTTAAGAGGAGTGCCAGAACCTGGATGGACAGTGGGTATTGCCCGCCCTACAGTGCAAACCTTTGCTCCTTTAAGGAAGCTACGCCAAATTTTACTTGTGGGAATAGCCATAGCAGCCCTACTGGTAGGGACGATTGCCGCTATCCTAGCAAAGCGGGCTACCCGTCCTCTCCTAGATGCAACCTCCGCAGTGGAGAGCATGGGTCGAGGAAAATTGAATACCCGTCTGAATGTGAACGGTGAAGACGAGCTTGCTGTGCTATGTACCACCATCAACGATATGGCGCAGCAAATAGAACAGTTCGTGCAGGAGAAAGAACTCTTGCAAAAACGGGTGTTCGAGTTGCTGGTGGAAGTAGAGCCTGTCAGTAAAGGAGATCTGACAGTTTATGCCCAGGTGACAGACGATGAAGTTGGTACGGTCGCTGACTCTTATAACTATGTGATTGAGAACTTGCGGAAGATTGTGACTCAAGTCCAAACCGCAACCAACCAAGTAGAAGCAACAGCGAACGACAGTGAGGGTTTTGTTCAAACATTAGTTGAAGGTGCTTTACAGCAGTCCAACAAAATTACGGGAGCCATCGAGCGGATTCACGCAATGGATAACTCGATCCAAGCGATCGCCACGAATGCTAAAGCGGCAGAAGCAACAGTTCACCAAGCGACTGAAATCGTCCAACTGGAAAATGAACTGATGAATTTAACAGTAGACGGGATTATGGCGATCCGAGGCACAGTATCAGAAACTGCGAAGAAAGTCAAGCATTTAGGCGAATCTTCCCAAAAAATCTTTACAGTAGTAAATCTGATTAAGAATTTTGCCGAGCAAACGAATGTTCTGGCGCTGAATGCATCCCTCGAAGCTGCTCGCGCTGGCGAAGAAGGTCGAGGCTTTGCGATCGTTGCTGAAGAAATCCGAGAGCTAGCTCAGCAATCGGCAAAAGCCACCGATGATATCGAAAAGCTGATATCTAGTATTCAGCGGGCAACCAGTGAGGTGGTGACTGCAATGGAAGTCGGTACTGAACAGGTTGTGTCTGGAAGCAAATTGGTGGATGAAACCCGTTTGGGGTTAAACCAAATCGTCACAGCTAATGCTCAAATTCATGAAGTGGTGCAAGCGATCGCCCAAGCAACGGTAGAGCAAGCTCAAAACTCTGAGATT
This sequence comes from Fischerella sp. PCC 9605, assembly GCF_000517105.1. Taxonomy (GTDB): domain Bacteria; phylum Cyanobacteriota; class Cyanobacteriia; order Cyanobacteriales; family Nostocaceae; genus PCC9605. Next base: position 147,198 of record NZ_ALVT01000034.1, read on the forward strand.
GTCACCCAAACGATGACAGAGGTTGCTACCATCGCCCAAAACACAGCAACTTCAGCTACGAATGTGTCGGTTTCCTTTGAGAAACTAATTGCAGTCGCCAAAGTGCTGCAAGGAAGTGTCAGTCAGTTCAAAGTAGATTAGCATCAAACGTTCCACGGATGACTCAGGGAGAAGCAGATTATGTCGATGTCTCGCGATGTTCACGACCAAACTTATCAATTTTTTATTGAAGAAGTCCCTGAACTGCTGCAAGCGATCGAAACAGGGCTACTCACACTGAGGTCTGAACGCAGCTCTACCAAACTCCACGAGGTAATGCGAGCCGCTCACTCCCTCAAAGGAGGTGCTGCGATTGTGGAGCTTGAGGGCATCGTAACCATTGCCCATCGACTAGAGGACACTTTCAGGGCACTCTACGACGAGACTATAGAAATCGATGCCGATCTCGAAGGGCTGCTGCTACAAGCCTACGATTGTCTCCGGCTTCCCCTTACAGAGCAGATTGCAACTGGCTACTTTGACTTAGAGTCAGCCTTAACCGCTGCCGATCCTATATTTACCAAAATAGAAGAAAAACTGGGAGATGCACTCACTCGGGCTAATTACTACATACCTGACTCTGCGGATCTAAACGTTGACATCATCGCCTCAGTCTTTCAGGTCGATGTAGCTCATGGTCTAGAGCGCCTGACTGTCGCAATCACTACTAGACCCCAAAAACATGAGATTGCTGAAGAATTACGCGCACAAACAGAACTTTTTGCTAAATTTGCTGAGTTTCTAGAGCTTCCAGGGTTGAAAGCGATCGCAGAAACGACTTTAGCTGCCCTAGAAGCTCACCCCGATCAAGCACTGCACATCGCCCAATTGGCACTTGCTGATTTTACTTCAAGCAGAGAGGCTGTTCTTGCGGGCGATCGCACCCAAGGAGGCAGCCCCTCGGCAGGTCTGATCGCTTTGGCAGAAACCACCGTAATTGACGAAGCACCGATAGATATATTCAACCCAGCGATCGCTTCCCTAGACTCAGAAACTGCGGTTGAACACCTAGAGGAAGGTCTCTCCCTTTCCTTAGAAGATTTATTGAGTGGAAAGACATCGGTTACATCTGCACAAGCGAGTGATAACAGTCCAGTTTTTCTGTTTGAGGTTGATATAGAAGATATAGAAGAAGTAACCCCAAACATCAACGATCTGGAATCGGCAACTAACATTATCTCCGGAACAGAGGCAGCAGAAGAATTACCATCTCTACCCAAGCTAAATCTTGCTAGCCCTACTCCTAGCAACGCTATTGTAGTCTCGCGGGCAACAGAACCTTCTGCAATTGAGTCTGTTCTGAAGCAGGAATTTCAGATTCGCAAACAGCCTCAGGAACAGCTTTCCAACAGTGCTTCCAATATTTCAGTTCGGGTTGACCTCGCTCGCTTAGATCGGATGAATAATCTCTTGGGCGAATTAACGATTAACCGCAATATGTTTGCTCTTGAGAACGAACAAATTCAGGAAGCTATTGAAGAGTTACTCCGTCGTTTCGATCGCTTTCAAGGAGTCATCGAGCAGATACAAAACTTATCAAACACCATGTTGGTCACTTCAGAATCCATTGACCACACAAAGAAGGTGGCGCTAGGGAACGGGAACCAGGAATCAGGTCTTTTGAATGAATCCTCTCATCGTTCCTTTGACTCTGGACATAGCCCTTCTGCATCTGGTCTTCAGTTATCAGCTTCTGAATTCTCCTTTACAGAGTTTGATGCTCTGGAAATGGATCGCTACGGAGCCCTACACTCTTCGCTTCAGGAAATCCTGGAAGAAGTAGCGCAGATCAAAGAGGCAGTGGATGATGTTGCCATGTTTCGGGGACGCTCGAATCGAACAATTCGACAGGAGCGTCAAATGCTCTCTCAGCTACGGGATGAACTCATGTGGTCTCGCATGTTGCCAATTGGTAACGTGCTAAATCGTTTTCCCAGAGTATTGCGGGATCTATCTACCACCTATAACAAATCTGTCAGCTTGAGACTAATAGGAACAGAAGTACAGGTTGAGAAAGCCATTGTAGAGAAGCTCTATGACCCGCTTCTGCACTTACTTCGGAACGCCTTCGATCATGGCATTGAGCCCCCAGATGTTCGGTGTCAACAAGGAAAACCAGAGCAAGGCGAAATTGAAATTCGAGCCTATCACCAGGGCAACCAAACTGTTGTTGAGATACGGGATGATGGTCAGGGACTCAATTTAGAGCGTATTTGTTCTCGGGCAATCGAAAGAGGCTTATTGTTGCCAGAACAATTGGCAGCGATTCCTACGGTGGAGCTGTTTGAACTGATCTTTGAGCCTGGTTTTTCAACCGCAAGTCATGTGAGCGAACTTTCTGGACGGGGAGTTGGGCTAGATGTAGTGAAAGCGCAGTTACAATCCCTTAAAGGCAGTATCACTGTTACCTCCTCTCCTGGACAAGGCACAACCTTTACTTTACGCCTGCCATTTACACTAACGGTCGCCAAATTACTAGTTTGCTCAGTCGGTTCCACAACTGTAGCACTGCCAATCGACAGCATTGCCAGGATTATAACTCCCCAAGCTACTCAGACTCACCAAGTTGGCAGCCAGCAATTTTTAACCTGGCAAGAGCAGTCTATTCCTGTTTATCGATTGGCCGATCTTTTGCACTACAACTGTCCATTGCCAGAAACCTTTTCTAGCAATGCGGTGGTTGCTGTTTCCTCAACAGAAAACACAACAGAAAACAAAATCCCACCACTGCTGCTGATCCGTCGAGAGCAAGAGATGTTTGCTCTAGAAGTTGATTACATAGTTGCTGAGCAAGAACTGGTAATCAAACCCTTTGGAGCGATGATCGCCCCTCCCAACTATATTTCTGGTTGTACCATCCTGGGAAGTGGCTGTCTAATTCCCGTGATGAATGGTGTGATGTTGCTAGAAGAGTTTATGGCGCAGAGCAAAACTAACATGGCCGCCATAGCACCTACAATCGAATCGTTAGCCACTCACGAGCATTTATCTGCCTACGAGACACACACAACGCCTACAGTGCTTGTTGTTGACGACTCTACTACCGCTAGACAAGCTTTAGTTCTCACTTTAGAGAAAGCTGGCTATCGAGTTTTGCAAGCGCGAGATGGATGGGAAGCGATCGAACAACTGCGGTATGGTTCAATAATGGTGCAACTGATCATTTCTGATGTCGAAATGCCTAATATGAATGGGTTTGAGTTTCTTGAATATTGTCGTCAAGACCCTCAACTAGCAACAATTCCTGTAGCAATGTTGACAACCCGTGGTAACAGCAAACACCGCAATTTAGCAATGCTCCTAGGTGCTAGCGCTTACTTCACCAAACCTTACATTGAGTTAGAACTGCTATCGGCACTGAGCAACATTGTTGGTCAGAATGCGCCTCAAAAAATACCTTACCTTTAAAAAGTAAAAAGATAAAAGTAAAAAGTAAAAAGAAAATCCCCATAAATAAATTAAGGGGATTTGAAATGGACGCATTTTTGATCGCGCTACGCGTCTCTCAAAAAGTATTTTTACTTGTTTCATAAATAAATTTAGAGGCTTCAAACCCAATATTTTCTTCTTATTTATGAATGCCTTTTTACTTTTTACTTGTTCGATGATGTGATGAGTCAAAATTCATAAGAATTTTTTAGTCAATCCTTAACCTTGTTTAATATGAAGCTTTAACTTCATATTTTTTAATAAGAAATGATATTGTTTGATCAAATGGTCTTGTTCATAAAACAAGACCATTTTTGATCGTGATTAGCACTCACACCTATAACAATACCAATCTCTTAAATTCTTTGTGTCCTACCCTGCACTCCCAGCGCGCAGCGACTTCCCGTAGGGTAGCCCAAAAAGGTGCGTATATAAGTCATTTGTGGTTAGTTAAACAAAGATTTTCTGGGTGGGGAAGGGATTAATTAATTTTTCCTCTGACCAATCATTTCTTGATGGTACAAGCCCCCGGATTTATTCGTGGAATCAAAATCCACGCATCCAAAATCCAAAATTGTTTGACAGTAATCCACAATGTTCAGGAATGATTTGGATGGCTGCAAAAGACATTACTTTTAGTCAGATTGTTACCTCATCGCATTTAGACTCTGTAGACCGATAGGCTTTTTATAAATTGGCGAAAACCTTATGTCTGAAAAAACAACAGAAACAACAATCCTAGTTTTACTTCTTTTAACTGCGGCTGGACTAGTTGGTTTAGGGTTTTGGTGGGCTAGTGATGGGTCTGGTTTTGGATCTGCTAGCAACTTGTTGGTGGATTCTATAGATGGTGCTGGGAAAAAACTACAGAAGCCTTCCGATCGGACTCTGACCTTTGCCGCTTACAATCAAGCTCGAACCTTTGCCGAAGTGCCAAATATTCCGTCCGGATTATTTAGTTATGGAGGCAGTACAACTTGGGCACCAATCCGAAAAACACTAGACCCAATTATTCAAACCACCCAACCGCAATTTAGATTGCGCTACACCAATCCAGTCATTGGTAAACCTGGGTCTGGTACAGGTATCAAGATGCTGTTAGAGAACCAGCTTGTTTTTTCTCAGTCCTCGCGCCCAGTTAAAGATAAAGAATACCAGGAAGCACAGCAACGCGGTTTTTCTCTCAAAGAAATACCAGTGGCGATAGATGGAATTGCGATCGCCGTTCATCCCAATCTAAACATTCTCGGTCTCACTGTCGCTCAACTCAAAGATATCTACACAGGCAAGATTAATAACTGGAAGCAAGTCGGTGGGCCAGACCTCCCTCTGACTCCCTACTCTCGACCTCAAGAAGCAGGTGGTACGGTAGAATTCTTTGTAGACAACGTTTTGCAGGGTGGGAAACTCGGTACTAATGTCAAGATTGTTGATGACACAACCAGTGGAGTGAGAAAAGTGGCTTCAGACCTTGGTGGTATCTATTATGCTACTGCCATTGAAGTATTGTCACAATGTAAGGTCAAACCTTTGCCGATTGGGTCTAAAGCAGACCAAATGGTTTCTCCCTACCAAGAGCCTTTGGTGGAGCCTTCTCAATGCCCAAATCAGCGCAACCGCCTCAACAGAGTAGCCATACAAAGTGGACAATATCCAATTACTCGCCGATTGTTTGTGATCGTTAAGCAAAACGGTCTAGAGGATGAACAGGCTGGTATGGCTTATGCTGCTTTGTTATTGAGTAATCAAGGTCAGAAGTTAATTAACGATGCTGGATTTATAAGCCTTCGCTAGCTAGTTGAACTTAGAAATCTATCTTCTGTCCCGAGTTTGCCACCTTTTTGTCCCAGGTTTGTCTATCTTCTTTTGCTTAACTAAAAGTAACAATTTACATATTTATTTAGAATCTCAATACCTTTACTGTCAATGCATTCTCAGAACTTGGTTCTTCGTGTTTGCTGCCACTTCAAGCCTTAGTCTGGTGTACTGCTAGCTTAAGTTAGCTAGTGATGGCAGCGTAGCTCTTAGGTTAGATCACTGCGTTGACGATTGCTGACACTAAGCCTGGCAACTTCCTTGTTGTTGTTTTGTTAGGCTTAACTGTTCAACTCATCCGGCTTTTTATCACAGAGAATCAAGCAAAAAACGCGTCAATCACTGGGATTTTGTTATGTCTTCTAATTCTCTTAAGAGACAGCTAGACTCATTTGCTCGGCTCAAAGACCGCTTCCTTGGATCACCAGAGCAAGCGCTAGAGCAGGCTCATCAGGCTGCATTAAAAATCGAATTTATTGAAGGCAAATACTTCAATGGTGACAAGATACGTGATAATGGTCAGATTGTCTTTCCCCAAGAAGAGTTCGAGAACAATTTGGACATTCTTAAACAAAGAATGAAAGAATTCAATGCAAGCAGATCTACACTCGGCACGCTCGGACAAGATCACTTGATGAGGCTGATATTTGTAGAGGGAATCTTAGCAAAATATACTAATGATTCAGACACCTCTGCATTGGCTCCGATACCATCTACAACTTCTAGCCCAGTCGTTAATCAAAAGTCATATCCACCAGGGGTAAATATCATTGAAGTTAAAGATGTTAAACCCGTCCCCCCTGGCAAGCGAAAAAAACAAACCTCAAAAGATTTTGAATCGCAACCATACACCGAGTCAGACAATGGTAAGTCAGGAGTACTGCCAAGATCAATCAAGAAGACGCTCGATAAGGTCAAAAACGATCTGAATCCTGGAGCTGAAGAAGAGATTGTTAATGCATATCGCCGCTCTAGAGCAAAAACAGTTATTGCTCTGAGGCTTTTGGCATTGTTAATTATTGTCCCCCTAGTGACGCAACAGGTATCTAAAAATTTCTTGATTCTTCCAATAGTAGAAAAGTTCAGGGGAGGAGAGGAAGCGCAAGTATTCTTAAACTCTGAAATGAAGGAGGAAGCCCTTAAAGAACTAAACACTTTTAGAGAAGAACTCGAATTGGAAAGCCTGATCAGTTCTGCTCCTAAGATGGAGGCAGAAGCTATGGAGGAGAAAGTTAAACATAAAGCAGTTGAACTTACAGAAGAATTTCGTCATAAGAGTAGTAGTGCTCTTAGCAACGTTTTTGCTGATATAGTGGCGCTTGTAGCTTTTGCCTTGGTACTGTTGTTCAGACGACAAGATATCGCTGTCCTCAAATCTTTCATAGACAATATTGTGTCTGGTCTGAGCGATAGCGCCAAATCGTTTGCCATTATCTTAACAACTGACATATTCGTGGGTTTCCACTCTCCTCATGGATGGGAGGTTCTGTTAGAAAGCTTGTCAGCCCATCTGGGGATTGCTCCCAATAAAAGTGCGATCTCTCTGTTTATAGCAACAGTCCCAGTTATCGCTGACACAATGGTTAAGTACTGGATCTTCCGCTCGCTCAGCCGGATGTCTCCTTCGACAGTAGCTACCTTGAAGGAAATGGACGATTAACGCTTGATGCTTGTATGCTTCAGGTGGCTGTGTTGCAAAAATTTTTCGAGGTCGTGAAAACCCTTTTGGTAGATTTCTGATTTATGCAGCCACACTGAACAATTGGGTAATAAATTTCACTTTAATAAATTTCACTTGGCTAACAAAATCAGCTTTTTCTATATAAATGTAATATTGGTCGACTGAAATTAATAGGGACTTGGGATTTACATTTTTACCAAATCAAACAAATCAAGCGAGTTAGGATAGTTAAGCGTTCAGATGGCTACTACGTTAGTAAAGAGTCAAAAAATAGCTTTCAACTAAGCGGAAAAATCGAGAGTCAAGTTAAAATGCCATGAAGTTGAAAGAAACGGTTGAAACTCCAAGGCACTTCCGCACCTCGGGGAAACAGCTATCTAGACAACTAAATAACTATGAAGAAGGTAACGGGGAAGAGGCAACAGATGTTGCCCCTTCCCTTTAAGTAACGCTTAACTACCGCAGGAAGTGTGGAGTACTTCACTGAACCGATACCTTAGAATGTGGGCAGAGGAATTTTTCAAGGGGGAACTTCCATTAGCCATTAGAAACTAAAGGTGGTTCTCACTGCACCAATGACAACATCATCGTTATCATTGTTATGATTTGGTTTTGTCAGCCAGATAACTCCTGGCGTGATGGCGATATTATCTGTCACTCTGTACTCGTAGAACGCTTCAATGTGATAAGAAGTATCCTCGTCTTCTTCAATTTCATTAATGCTGGAACTAGTGACTTTAGGCTCCATACCCACAATGATGCCAGCCAAGTTTCCTTGTTTACCCAAGTCGGGCAATGCTAGAGTGACAGCCCAATTCCAAATGTCAACATTACCACGGTCAACTGTTCCTTCTGCTGTGGACAAATTACGAGCATTTGTGTATCCAGCCCAACCACCCAGAACAAATTTGTCACTTAACTTCCAAGACAACTGTGCACCATAAGAATTGCTGGAAAATGGTACATCAACACCCAATGAATCACTCAAAAAGGATTGGGGATTTGCCCTATTGCTGCCAGTTTCCAACTCCCGGTTATAGCTATTTATATAAGTTAAGCCAAGAGTTAATTTATCGCTAGGCTTGAAAGTCAACTGTGCCAGCGCACCATATGGACCATTGAACAAACCATTATCATCTGAGGGGTTATTCGCTGAATTTGCCAAATACGCCAAACTCAATTCTAGGCTCTTACCCAAATCCTGCCTGACTACCAGCCCTGCACCATCTTCTAGCTGAGAATAAATTGGGTTGCGAGTGCCAAAGGCTGACAAAGCACCTTCTCCACCGTCGCCATCCAAGATATTTACTGTGTCAGTAATATCATCTGCATCACTTCCATTCGCATAAACACCGATCCTAGTGCTTTCACCTAGAGAGAAACCATAGAAGACCGTTTCAATTAAGGCATCAGTGGAACCATCACCATCCTCACTGGCAAAGGCTAACCTACCCTCTTGCGTGTCAATCTCTGGGCTGACAATATTATTAGTCGCAATGCGGATTTTAAGTTCATCTTCTCCAGTGAAACTAGAGAGTAAATCCAGACGTACCCTTGCCCCCAGGGTTGTATTGTTATCGTCATTTCCTGAGAAAACATCAGTCAGACCAAGGACTACTTCCCCTTCTAGTTTTGTAGTCGTGGAAAACTGATTGGCTTCCAACTCAGCATTACGAGCTTCAAGAGTATCTACACGACCCCGTAGTGTCGCTAACTCCGCAGTAAATTCTGACTGCAATCGTTGCAATGTGGCTAAATCTTCTTTAGTCACCAAATTTGCTGTCTTCGTGGCAATTAATTCGTTCACTCTGTCTAGACAAGCATTCAAACCTGCGGCAAATTCGTAGCGCGTCAGCGGCCTATTGCCTCTATACGTGCTATTAGGGTATCCAGCAATACAACCGTAGCGTTCTACTAGAGATTGCAGTGCACCAAAAGCCCAATCTGTAGGTTGCACGTCTGATAACTGAGAAACCGACGTAACCTGTGCAATTTTGCGATCTTGACTGATTCTCTCTTGGGTGTGTGGTGAGAACTGAGCATCTTGATGGACAAATTTTGGCGACGTTAACAGTAACTGGTGCTGAGGAGTATCAAAACCCTTGTCCTGTTGATTATCAGTTTGCGTTGTCACCTTTTTTACATTACGGTCTTTGCTTGTTGCTGCTGAATTCCGATCGGGGGAAATATTTTGTGTTTGGTCAGGTGTTGTTTCCTTTGCAACCGTACTTTTAGCATCAACCTGTGTTGTTCCCAAAACAGCGAAACTAGCTAATAAAGATTTCCACAAAATTTTTGTCATCTTTAATTTTTTCCTCACACTAGTTAATCTGGTTGTGTTGCAAAAATTTTTTGAGGTCGTGAAAATCCTTTTAGTGAACAAAATATTCAGTTCTCGGAATGTCAGGTGCGTTACGTTATCGTTAACGCACCCAAAAGTCTCACGCTCTTGTAGTTCTGGACAGTGTCAAACAAAGCCCAGAAAATAACATGATACTAGCAATAGAAGCAATCAAACTTGGAGAGCGTCAGTTAAATTAAAAGTCATAGTCGTTACCTCGGTTTTCTATTTGTATTAAGTTTTTCAAGTGCAGAATCAAGTACCTGCTTGTATTGATTCAATGTGTAAGTTTTTTTGGCAGTAATTAGCAAAGCAATGAAAATTAGCAGTTGGATTGGTAGGGGTGCAAAAGCCAGGCTACAAAAAAGTAAGAACAAGGCTATTAATCTAAGTACTAACCGCTCTATATCATCCGCAATATTTGCACTGATGTAAAAAGAAGCAGTGCCAAGTGCTAGGGTAATTAATGAAGTGAAAAACATGACAAGTACCTGGTGACTTTCACGGTTTTAATTTGCAAGTATCTCCAAGGCACACTGTTACCGCACACCAAAGAGGAGCGATCGCTTTAAAAACGGCGCTGGGTTAATCCCATAAATTCCTAAAGAACTGACAAGCTTATTAAAAGCATTACTGGGTAGGGCTTTAAATGAATGATAACATCAGACGATACATGGAATTTTGATACTTATTGAGTCTATAGCAATGCAAATTGAAAGCACTAAAAGCAAGCCCAACACCACAATTCACAAATTATTTAACAGTTGTCACTTAATCAGAACTTCCTTTCCGAAATCCCTAATTTGTTGAATTTTCAGATTAACAAAAAGCTATTAAGCGACAAGCCTATACAGGATTGCTATATTCTCAAAAAGCAAAGTTTTAAAAATAGCTTTTTTCGTTGAAAAGCACTACAAATTTGCTTTGAACTTTTCTCAGAACAAAACCTAAGATGCTTACCCCGTAAAGCTCTGATCGATATTATTCACTCACCCTTTTATCTATAAATTTAAGCTGCCAATAGGGACAAAATCGGGACAAAATAGAATTGTGTTGCAAAAACTGGTTGAAAACAGAGGAATCGCTGACTTATACTTCGCTCATCCCCATTGCTTGTAGTTGAGATGCGATCGCTCGACTGCACCGATCCAAATCTTGGTAAGTCAGTGTTGCTTATTGCGTTTCGCCATCTACTAGAAAAGTAAAAGCATTGCTATTTGGTTGTGTAAAACTTCTGTAGCGCAGATATCAACTTATTCCTGACCCAGTTGTGGGGACAGCGATGTGTGTACCGATAGGGTGTAAGGGGAATGGGATGATTAAATGCGATCGCTAAATTTTGAACTCCCCATTTCTGATAATTCTAGACATCTGCGACAGGCAAAATCATTCCGCTGCTACTTCTTTGGAAATGGAGGATTCCGCTGCGGTGGCAGTTCCGGTTGCAATTCTTGCCGTCCATTACGAACAATCCGCATCATTTCGTGCAGCCGTTCTTCGATACTCTCTAGAACACTATCAGCATAATCGTCAGCACCCTGTTGAATTTCTTCTGCTTCTGCAAGAGCAGTTTGGCGCATTTCCTCTATCTCTTGCTGACACTGACGGCGGCGGCGATCAATTTCTTCTAGAGTATCTTGCATCATAGCTTCACATTCTTGTTGCACCTGTCGCCGTATTTCCAAAGCTTGCCGTTCAGCCTGTTTGAGAATATCGCTGTCGTCCAGAATTTGCGCTCTTTTAGCTTGTGCGGCTTCCACAATTTGCTGCCCGTATTCTTCTGCTTGCAGGATAATTTCCTGCTTTTGTTGAAGTATCTCTGTTGCTTCAGCAAAAGCTGGTGGCAAAGACAGCCGGATAAAATCAAGCTGATCCAACAGCCTTTCTTCATCCACTAACGTGTGTCGCGTCAGTGGAACGCGAAAGCTACTCAGAATCATTTCTTCGAGGCGATTGAGTTCCAATTGAATATCTACGCTTCTCATAGCCGTAGAATTTTCATGGGAAATTCCATCGTTTAACTCTGGCGGGGTTAGACTGCTTCCGTTTTGATTGAGTTCGATACGGGATGGTTTTGGGCGTAGCATTGGTAAATTTCCAGGGCGACGTGCGGGGGAACAAGATGATCGACAGAGCCACCAAACCTTGCAATCTCTTTTACCACACTACTACTTAAAAAACTATACTCATTTGATGTTGCCAGAAAAACAGTTTCTATATCTACAGAAAGAGTTTTATTGATGTGAGCCATCTGTAGCTCGATTTCAAAGTCTGAAATTGCTCTTAGCCCCCGCAGTAAGACAGAAGCTCCCCGCATTTGGGCATAATTGACAGTTAGACCATCGAAAGCGTCTACTTCCACATTGGATAAATGTTTGACTGATTGACGAATCTGTTCTAACCTTTGTTGCACGCTAAACAATGGTGTTTTGTTAGGATTCCGCAATACGGCGACAATCACTTGCCCAAAAAGCCGACTGCCGCGTTCGATGAGGTCAACGTGTCCTAAAGTAATTGGGTCGAAACTTCCTGGATAAATGGCAATCACAATCAAACGATGCCTCACAGTTGTTTAAGTGATTATATCTAACCACCGTACATTAGTATAAAACGCAATTTTTGCTTTATAAATTAGCTTGGTTAGTAGTGAACGCTACCTGTAGTTATGCCTCTAATATCGGGAATACAAAAAAAATTATCCAGTAGTCGCAAGACAATTTATTTTATCTTCTTAACTAAAGGAGACAAAAAATCTATGCTGTGGCTGTTGCACTTGTAGCGCGACAGTTTAGAGTGGTGAGTGGTTAGTAGTTAGAATTTGTTGTTTGTTGGTGGTTCTTTGTTGCTTGGATTTTACTCAATAGTTTTCAAACAATCAACAACCAACAACCAACAACCAACAACCAACAACCAACAACCAACAACCAACAACCAACAATGTCTTCTAAGCACTTCTGCATGGCACTAGATATTTACGCCTTGCCCTTGGCGTTTAAATTTACATCTCCTGGCCCGATTTTTGTGCAATTGGGGCCAATCACGATCCGCTGGTACGGCTTGTTAATTGCTACAGCAGTATTAATTGGCGTGACTCTTTCTCAGTACCTGGCAAAGCGCCGTAATGTTAATCCAGAGTTGATCAGTGATTTGTCAATTTGGCTGGTTATTGGGGCAATTCCAGCAGCACGGCTATATTATGTTTTGTTTGAGTGGTCAAAATACGCCCAGAACCCAGGAAGCATCTTTGCTATTTGGGAAGGAGGGATTGCTATTCATGGGGCAATTCTTGGTGGTATTCTGGCGGCTTTAATCTTTGCTAAACTCAAACGGGTTTCTTTCTGGCTACTGACAGATTTGGTGGCTCCTTCGCTGATTTTGGGACAGGCGATTGGACGTTGGGGCAATTTTTTTAACTCTGAAGCTTTTGGCGCTCCTACGAATTTACCCTGGAAGCTATATATTCCCCCAGAGCGTCGTCCCCCAGAATTAGCTAATTTTGAATACTTTCATCCTACCTTCCTTTATGAATCTCTGTGGGATTTAATGGTTTTTGCTTTGCTGATGACGTTGTTCTTTCGGAGTTTGCGGGGTAAACCATCTATCAAAACAGGTACGTTGTTTATGGTTTACTTAGCAGCCTACAGCCTGGGACGCCTGTGGATTGAAGGTCTGCGAACTGATAGCCTAATGCTTGGGCCGCTGCGAATCGCACAATTGGTAAGTTTACTGGGAATTGTTTTGGGATTAGCCGGATTAGCGTGGCTTTACATAGCTAAACGTCCATTACCAGATGTAGTTTCTACTCTCCAAGTTGATAAAGAGAGAGGGAGATAGGGAGAGTGGGAGAGTGGAAGATGGGGAGATGGGGAGAAAATAATTCAAAATTCAAAATTCAAAATTAAGAATCTTTTTGACTTTTGAATGCGTGAATGCGTGAATGCGTGACTTGTTACGCCACCAACCAACAACCACTAACAAATAACAAATAACCAATAACCAATGACCAATGACCAATGACCAAAAAATAAAAAATGCCCCAGAGTTATCTCCAGGGCTTAACCAGGGTGCATCTACCATTCACCTCTACTAGATATAGGGAGTCGATCCGGAAAGATACTGAGAAAATCCCAAAAAATTTTTTTGAAAAATAGCTATCTACTCTTTTATGCGTGAAAACACTACAAAGTTATGTGCTGATAAAAGCAACAAAAACTTAAAATCTGCCGTATATATTGTGGGAGCAGGCCCAGGAGATCCTGATTTATTAACTATTAAGGCACAAAAACTGTTGATGGCTGCGGATGTGATTTTATTTGCTGACTCTTTAGTACCTCAACAAATTTTAGATTTTTGTCGCCAAGATGCGGAGATCGTTCGGACTGCAAATAAGACTTTAGAAGAGATTTTGCCACTGATGATCGAACGAGTGCGATCGCACCAGTCTGTTGTTCGCCTTCATTCTGGCGATCCTAGTCTCTATAGTGCCATCCACGAGCAAATGTACCTCTTGGCAGAGGCAGACATCCCTTTTGAAGTTGTCCCAGGTATCAGCGCTTTTCAAGCCGCTGCTGCCAAACTCAAAGTAGAACTGACTGTTCCCGGTTTAGTTCAAACAATCATCCTGACTCGCATTAGCGGACGCACAGAAGTTCCCCCAACAGAAGAATTAGCTTCTCTCGCCGCCCATCAGGCTAGCCTCTGCCTTTATCTGAGTGCGCGTCACATCGAAGCAGCCCAAGCCAAATTACTCGAACACTATGGTGCTGATACTCCTGTGGCAATTTGCTATCGTCTTGGCTGGCCCGATGAAAAAATCTGGGTTGTCCCCCTTGACAAAATGGCAAATTATACCCATGAAGAAAATCTAATTCGCACCACACTTTATGTGATTAGTCCTGCACTAGGAGAAGTAATCGGGCGATCGCGTCTATATCACCCCGAACATACTCATCTATTTCGTCCCAGAGGATAACCACCTTCTACCAAAAGATGCCTGTACTACAGCTCCTCCTGTTCGTTACACTGAGCAATGTGGAAAAAATATCAGGTAGATTAACCGATGCTTGACGAACAGGCGAAAAAAACAATGCTGTTGAAAATACCCCACGGATTGTATATCTGTGGTGTTAAAGATGGGGAAGAAATCAACGGCTTTACAGCTAGCTGGTTAATGCAGGCTTCATTTAAACCCCCCCTGGTTGTAAATTGTGTCAATCAAAACTCCATTTCTCATCAAATGATTAAAAACAGTGGGGTATTTGCAATTAGCTTTTTGGAAGAAGAACAAAAAGATTTAGCGCAAAAGTTCTTCAAGCGGATGCGTCGGGTTGGCAATAAATTCGAGGATGTAGAATTTTATCTAGGTGAAACAGGTTGTCCGATTATTTCGGACTCTTTGGGATATATCGAGTGTCAAGTCGTCGATGCAGTATCTAAAGGCGATCACACTGTCTTTGTTGGTGAAGTGATAGCTGCTGGTATTCACCGTGAAGGTAAACAGCTGCTATTGGAAACTACAGGTTGGCAGTATGGGGGTTAAATAGTTAGTGGTTAGTGGTTAGTGGTTAGTGGTTCATAGAAAAACCATCAACGACCAACAAACAACAACCAACAATCAACAATCAACAACCAACAATTAACTAAAATCCAAAATTTGTGTTATGCCTTTGATAAAAGTACAATCTTCTGTATCTGCGTCTGAAAAAGCTGAAGTTGAGGCAATGCTCAAAAACTTATCAGCGAAGTTAGCTAAACATACCGGAAAACCCGAATCCTATGTAATGACAGCTTTTGAAGCGGGGGTTCCGATGACGTTTGCAGGCAATACAGATCCAGTTTGCTATGTAGAAATTAAAAGTGTGGGTACAATGAAGCCAGAACAAACTCAAGTGATGAGTCAGGACTTTTGCCAGGAGATTAATCAAGCGCTGGGTGTACCTAAAAATCGAATTTATATTGAGTTTAACGATGCCAAAGGGTATATGTGGGGCTGGAATGGCACGACTTTTGGTTGATTGTTTTTCAAATTAATTTCTTTCTAATTTACAGTTGAATTTTAGATAAATTTCTTTAAAATCGGGTTTTTCATATAAATTATTCAAAAACCCGGTTATTTTATGCTTGTAAATAAAATTATATTATGCAAATTGAAATTCCCATTCAGCACAAAGCTACCCAGTTAACCCCAGCTTTGAGTGAGAAGCTGTAGGATAGAGATCCGGCACACACTTAATAATTTCCTATGTCTGCTACTTCTGTTTTGTCCCAGATTGACTCACCCATCCAAACAATAGCAATTCCTCCGCTACTAGGTGCTTCGGTGGCGGAGTTAACTGCTTGGGTGCAGCAGCAGGGACAACCCGCTTACCGAGGCAAGCAGCTGCATGATTGGATCTACAACAAGGGAGTGCGATCGCTTGCTGATGTTTCTGTCTTTCCCAAACAATGGCGTGCAGAAGTCGCAGATATTCCCATTGGACGTTCTACCATACACTACCGCTCTGTTGCTCCCGATGGTACTGTCAAATATCTTCTGCAACTGGCAGATGGATTTATCATTGAAACTGTCGGCATCCCTACCTATCGGAGAGGGGGAGAGTGGGAGAGTGGGAGAGGGGGGGAAAATCCCAAATCCTTAGAAAGATTGACGGTTTGCGTCTCAACTCAGGTAGGTTGTCCGATGGCGTGTGATTTCTGTGCCACTGGTAAAGGCGGCTATAAGCGCAATTTGACACGGCACGAAATTGTCGATCAGGTGTTGACGGTTCAAGAAGATTTTCAGCAAAGGGTTAGCAACGTTGTATTTATGGGTATGGGTGAACCGTTGCTGAATACAGATAATGTCCTTGCAGCCATCAAATCCCTTAATCAAGATGTGGGCATTGGACAGCGTTGCATGACTGTTTCTACAGTGGGGATACGCGATCGCATCCGTCAGTTTGCCCAACACGAACTGCAAGTTACCCTAGCGGTGAGTCTCCACGCACCTAACCAAGCACTGCGGGAAAAACTCATTCCTACTGCCCGCGCCTTCAAGATTGATGATTTACTGGCCGAATGTCGAGAATATGTAGAAATCACAGGACGCAGGGTTACTTTTGAATATATTCTCCTTGCCGGTGTCAACGATCTGCCAGAACACGCTGCCGAACTGGCAAAAAGGCTGCGAGGGTTCCAAACCCATGTTAATTTAATACCCTACAATCCTATTTCGGAAGTTGACTACAAACGCCCTAACCGCGATCGCATTCAAGCCTTTGTCAAAGTCCTCAAACAACATCATATCGCTGTCAGCGTGCGTTATTCTCGTGGTTTAGAAGCAGATGCCGCTTGTGGACAGTTGCGGGCAAGCAAGCAATAGGTATGAGTAGTTAGTAGTTAGTAGTTAGTAGTTAGTAGTTATTTGTTTACCACTATCCACTATCCACTATCCACTAACCTAATTATCGAGGTGCATAAATTCCAGGGGCATAAGCCTCAATTACTTTCCCTGTACGCGTGCAACATACCATCAAATAATCACAGTGTTGGCATTGTGTCCGCGTCAATTGGCTATCAGAAATATAATATCTTTCACCTTCACTGCCACAATTTGGACAGTGAATGTTTTGTGCTATATGCATTGTAAAATCCCTGGATATCATGATGATATTTTGTTTATAAAAACAGCAGGTCAATTCAACTAGTTAATCTTTTGGTTTTCCATTTTTAACCAAAAGCAATATTTTATTTTCTGGCTTTACATCAAAATAGCCTAGAAAGTTTGAGAGATGTTAATTTTTTTTATTATCTTAAGATTTACACTATTTAATCATCCAACTTTAGATATAAAACTTTTTATTTATGTTCCAGCCTATTATAGATTTGCTGATCCCCACCGATAATGCCTTGAGATTACTAAACTTGTAATCATTTGAATTTGGATTTACTGGTAGAAGCTATACCAACTTCTGGGAGTAAGACAGAAGTTTTTGCGTTTAGTACTGACCTTACCTCGTGACTGCAAAAAGAGTATATCAACGCGAATTATGGATGAGATGCTTCTATAAGACAGAATGTTAGTCACAAATAGATAAAAAACTAACAAATTTTTGGTTTGAGTAACAAAATGTAAATTTTAAGTTGAGACTTGCTTTTTATTGCTATTGAAATTGTGATTTAACTATCGCAATAAAATTTAAGAAAAAATTCAAAAAAAAGATGAATTTTATTTAGCTGTGTTTGCTAATCTAATGATTAGTAATGGGTAATGGGTAATGGGTAATGGGTATTGGGTTTCCCCAATAATCAATTACCCATGATTTCTTCTCAGGTGTTCTTCAGCATAATCAAAGAATTAGCATTGGATATATATCTCTCAAGAAGGATGAAAATAATCATAAATTTCTTGAGCCAAACGTGAACCAATGCCCGGCACTTCAGCTATTTGTGTAGGTGTGGCCTGCCGAATATAGTCAACAGAGCGAAAATACCCCAAAAGCTGCTTTTGGCGATAGTGTCCTAAACCAGGAATTTCATCTAAACGCGATCGCTTCAATTTATCGCTGCGTTGCTGACGGTGAAAACTCACAGCAAATCGATGCGCTTCATCTCGCAACCGTCGCAAAAGTTGTACTCCCGGTTGTTCTGCGTCGGTTGCAAGTGGTTCAGACTCTCCTGGTAGAAAGATCTCTTCTCGCTTTTTGGCAAGACTGACGACACGCAAGTCTTCCAATAAATTCATTTCTTGCAAGACTGCTACAACCGAGGATAACTGACCTTTGCCGCCATCGATCATAATTAAATCCGGCCAGTCAGGATTTCCAATTCGTGCCAATTTTGGATCTTCAGCATACTTGCGGAAGCGACGCCCAATAACTTCGGCGAGACTAGCAAAATCATCAGAGTGTCCGACTGTGACTGTGGGATTTTTAATTTTGTAGTGCCGATAGTGCTGTTTGGCGGGCAAACCATCGATAAACACAACTTGAGAAGCTACAGCATTTGACCCCTGGATGTGGGAAATGTCATAACCTTCGATGCGGCGGGGTAAGTCAGGTAAATCGAGGATGGTGGCTAAATCTTCTATTGCCTGTTGGTTGCGATCGCTCAATTTTTGCATTCTTTGCAATTCATACTGAGCATTTCGCTCTACCATCTCGATCAATTCTGCCTTAGTTTGCCGCTGAGGAGCCACAATCGTTACTTTTCTGCCTTTACGCTGCGTCAGCACATCCCCCAGTATCTCTGGTTCTGGCAATGCGTACTGCACCAAAATTTCTGTAGGAATTTCCACTGCATCGGCAGTTTGGTAGTGTTCCTCCAAGACGCGTTGTAAGATTGCTCCCAGTTCTAAGGGAGGAGTGGGAGAGGGGGAGGAGACTTCGGCGATGAAAGCAAGGCGACCAACTAATTGCCCAGCACGAATTTGGAATAATTGAATGCAGGCGTGTTGGGTGTCGGCTGCTAAAGCGATCGCATCTCGGGAAACAGTATCATCCGGTAAAGACACTTTCTGATCCGCTGTCAGAGATTGTAACCCAGCAATTTGGTCGCGAATCCGCGCCGCTGCTTCAAAGTTCAGCGCTTCTGCTTGTTTGTGCATTTGTTCTGTAAGGACGTCGATGAGTTCACTGCTTCGTCCTTGGAACACCATCGCTACTTTTTGCACGGTTTTGCGGTATTCTTCAGGAGTAATTAGCGATTGACACACACCTGGACAGCGCCCTAAATCGAAATTCAAGCAAGGACGGTCTTTAAAAAGTGGTTGGGGTCGTTGTCGCAGGGGGAATATCCGCTTACACAAGCGCAAGATTTCCCGCAGTAAGTGAGCATCAGTATAAGGGCCGTAGTATTTATCTTTTTGGTTGCCTAACTGGCGTTTGCGGGTGATATAGATACGCGGGTAGTCTTCTGACCAAGTGATGCAAATGTAGGGGTATTTTTTATCATCTTTCAGCAGCACGTTGAAGTATGGTTGGTGCTGCTTGATCAGGTTAGCTTCTAACGCCAAGGCTTCAGATTCTGTATCGGTGACGATAAATTCAATTTCTGTCACCTGCCTTGTCATTGTGGCAATACGTTCGGTCAGTTTTTGTGATTCTCGAAAATAAGAACGGACACGCGATCGCAGTTTTCGTGATTTACCTATATATATAATGCGATCGCTCCCATCTCGCATCAAATAAACTCCCGGTTCCGACGGAATTTCAGCAAGACGGTTTTCTAGACGTTCTAGATCTTTTACTAGTGGCAGTGTTTGAGCAGATGTTGTCACAACCAGATTTTGGTAATTTTACAATTTACCTATATATATTTTAAGTAAAAATACTGTTCTTGGTTGTTGATTTGATATTTTCCCTTCTGCTTGATGGCTTCTACTTAGTTATAAACGAAGCTTTACCAGAGCCTCAATATCTCTTGTTGATTAAGTCTGTAATTTCCATAAAAAATATATGTTCATAGGTTTATTATCCTTTCATCTTCAGATATTTAATTGGTTTTTAATTTGGGCATAAAGTTTTTTATTCAATTAGGTAATCCCTTATTTTCCAACCAACATCTATTTTTTTATCTTTAATTTTTTAATTTTCCTATAAAGTCGTCTACTGTTTATAATTTAGAGACTATTTATAAAGTAAATCTTAACTTGGTAGTAGCGTGACCGGGCTAATTTGGTGCATAAATATAAATCTTGTGGTGTGGACATCTTGTCCGCATCGGACGGGCTAGAAGCCCATCCCACAAGAAAGCTATAATGCATCGTTTTACCCTTGTCATGCCAGTATTAGCGCGTCTACTCTAATACTTTTTTAATAAAATTCAATATTTATTATATAGATGCTTTAAAAAACATTAAGCAGAATAACGGATTTATAAACTACTATATGTATATTATGATTTATTTTATATCAAAAACATATTTAAATTAGGAATAAATAATGAATATACAAGATTTTGAATCTCAATATCGCGATGCTATGGCTGACACTCTCAACGAGTTGCAAGCAGCTATGTTAATGTTAGCTCAAGTACAAATTAAAATATCTAAAATTGGTAATAATGTACAAAATTTAAGTCAGGTTTTTGAAGAATTCATGACTCAACAAAAAACAGAATAATCTATCTTTTCAGACAACTTTTATATACGCTTACAAGCTAACTCTTCTTCAATTGCTAGAATCAATTCGGTCAGATTTACAGGTTTAACAAAGTAACGACGAGCGCCTAATTTCATGGCTCGTTCCTGATCTGACTTAAAAGCAAAAGCTGATACCACAAACACGGGTATGCATGATAAATTTGTTTCTTGCTGGATTTTCTCTAAGAGAGAATAACCATCAATATCTGGTAATTTTAAATCTAATAAAATTAGATCTGGTTGGAATTTATCTATGGTTGCAAAAAAATTAGCCCCCTCTGGCAAAGCTTGGACTTCATATCTATAATAACTTAGATAATCACTAAGCAACATTCTATTGATATCATTATCCTCAATTAGTAGAATTCTTCTACTTATAAGTGATTGAAATTGCTGTTTAATAGTAAGTAATTGCGCTGACATCTCTACCTATTCATTTTTGCACAAAAGTCAACAATTATTGCCAAAATTTAAAACCACTCTCGTCTTTAAAAGCTATTAATATTATTAAAATCAATATATCTCCATCAGTACTGATTGCTTACTAGATATTATCCTAAAATACAAACTTAGGCTAAAGTTAAACTTTTTTGAGTAAAAATTGAGAAACTTGTGGTAATTTTTCTTTTTTTAATTACTCACAGCGAATCTTTGTAGGTACTATACCTCAGTGATGTGGTGGCAAATAATCCAGAGGTGTCTTTGTCTGTTAGAAGATTCTACTAGGATAAGCCATAAATTTATAAATACCAGTATTCTCATTTTTCTACGGTTGTATGAAACCACCCTGCCTCCTCGCTTGCGTGGAGGGGGTAGGGGGTGGGGTTCTACTTCAAATCGTAACCAAACAAATTCGGGTCAACTTCCCCTAACTGCAAATCTGCCAAACCATACTCAGCCCAGCGCCTCTCAACCATCGCCGCCACTTCCGGATCTGACTCCAAAGGCGCACCCCATTCGTGTTCGGTTTCCGGCGGAATTTTCGTAGTAGCATCAATTCCCATACGTCCGCCCAAACCAATCTTTTCACTGGCAAAATCCAAACTATCAAAGGGCGTATTCGGCAGAATAAATACATCCCGTGTGGGGTCAACTTTAGAACTAATTGCCCACACCACTTGACGCGGATCTCTAATATTGATGTCCTTATCGACCACAATCACAAACTTGGTGTATGTAAACTGCGGTAAGGCACTCCAAAACGCCAATGCTGCCCGTCGTGCTTGCCCAGGATAGGCTTTATCAATAGATATAATCGCCGCTTTGTAACTCAAAGCCTCCATTGGCAAGAAGAAATCCACGATTTCAGAAACTTGTTGCCGCAGAATCGGAGTATAAATACGATTGAGGGCGATCGCCATCATTGCTTCTTCTTTCGGTGGACGCCCGCTAAATGTGGTTAAATAAATCGGGTCTTTGCGCTGCGTCATGCAGTGGAAGCGAATCAAAGGCGAATCTTCCACACCACCGTAATAACCCATGTGATCGCCAAAAGGGCCATCTGGCAAAACTTCCCCTGGTGTTATCGTCCCTTCCAAGACAATTTCGGAATCGGCGGGAACTTCCAAATTTACAGTTTTGCACTTTGCTAACTGCACGCCTGCACCGCCGTAAAGTCCAGCAAACAGCCACTCAGATAAATCTACTGGAATCGGTGTAGCAGCCGCCATGATAATTAAAGGATCTACACCAAGAGCGATCGCTACTTCTAATTTTTTCCCACGTTCTGCTGCTTTGCGTAAATGTCTTGCCCCACCCCGCACCGATAACCAGTGAACGGTCATGGTATTGTGAGATTGGAGTTGTAAGCGATACACACCTACATTTGGCGTACCCGTCTCGCAATCTTTAGTAATCACAAGCCCCAGCGTGATAATCTTGCCAGCATCACCAAGATAAGGACGTATAAAAGGTAACTTATTTAAATCTAAATCTTCCCCTTGCATGACTACTTGCTGACAAGCAGGGAAAAAATCTCGTCCTGGTTTCGCCTTCAATACGTCAAACAGCACCTTTCCAAAATCTATCGCCTGAGAAATCTTCTTTGGCGGTTTGGGTTGTTGCAGCATCGCCAACTTTTTCCCCAGTTCCTCCAACTCTTGGGGATGCTGCATATTCATCGCCCAGCAGATCCTTTCCACCGTCCCCATCAGGTTGATTGCTACAGGTATGGATGAACCTTTGACGTTTTCAAACAGCAACGCCGGACCACCTTTTTGCAGCATCCGGTTGGAAATTTCCGCAATTTCTAAATCTGGGTCAACTGGCGCTGTAATTCGCCGTAATTGTCCCTTTTCTTCCACAAGCTTGATAAATCCTCGTAAATCTCTTGCCATTGTTTTAGAAAAATTTTTAAGAACTATGAAGCGCTCCTTTTTATTATCTTATTCCCAAGCCTCTAACCTTACTTCTGTGAAAGTGTGAGCAACACAAATAAGATTTTGCTTGGTGTCTTTGTGTCTTGGTGGTGAAAAAATGTCTTTATTAAACCACTAAGACACTAAGACACCAAGATTGAAATGTCTTTTCGCCCAACCTTAACAGGGTATCCCTAGCTTTTAGCCGCTAGTCTAAGATTAAGGTAAAAAGTAAATGGCATGGAGCTTCAAACAATGTCTAAAATTACTCCAGCTGCCTTAGTACTGGCAACAGTGATTTTCTACCCATCAATAACGCTGTCACAAACCCCAAGCGACGGACGCAGCACTACGCCTCAACCAGGTTGCTTGTCTGGTTATTCTGATGGTACATATCGCGGTTCGCGCCCAGTAACTCGCTATGAATTTGCTGCTGGCATGAATGCTTGTTTAAATCAGGTGAATGAACTGATTCCCAATAGGGCTAACTTGGCAACGAAAGCAGACTTTGAGGTTTTGATTAAGCGGCAACTAGAGTTAAATAGACAACTTCGAGAACTTAATCAGCGAGTTGATAATATTCAAAAATGATTTTTTTTCAATCGACCACCGATACACACAGATCATGAATCAA
Source organism: Fischerella sp. PCC 9605 (assembly GCF_000517105.1). GTDB lineage: Bacteria > Cyanobacteriota > Cyanobacteriia > Cyanobacteriales > Nostocaceae > PCC9605. The sequence continues at coordinate 170,613 of NZ_ALVT01000034.1, forward strand.
CAACGCGAGTTGCCCGATTGGAATAATTTGTATCAAGAACGCCAAGTTGAAACTATGCCTTGGTACAATCCGAATCTTGATGTGGATCTTGAGCAAGCCTTAATAAAGCTAAATATCCAAACAGGGACGGTATTGGATCTTGGTACTGGGCCGGGTACGCAGGCGATCGCCTTAGCTAAACGGGGTTTTCAAGTTACTGCTACAGATATTTCCCAAGCAGCTGTGAGTCAGGCTGAAAGTAAAGCTAAAGAACAAGGTCTAAGTATTTCTTTTAGACAGGATGATATTTTTAATACTCACCTTAACCAAGAGTTTGACTTTGTGTTTGACCGGGGCTGTTTCCATGTATTTAATCCTGATTTAAGGCAAGACTACGTTCGTATTGTACATGGTTTAATCAAGCCCAAAGGTTACTTGTTCCTAAAATGCTTTAGCCATTTGGAAACAAGGGAAGGGGGCCCCTATCGATTTACACCCGAAGAAATTACAGAAATTTTTGGCGATCGCTTCAATGTTATATCTATTCATGAAACGGTTTACCAGGGTACTTTAGACCCACTGCCACGAGCATTATTTAGTATTTTGGAAAAATATTGAACCCTGTTTAAATACTGGCAGACAAGCTTCAATAACTATCCTCAGCGAGAAATGAGTTGCTTCTACCCTCTGAAATAACTTCTTGCAGTAAAATGAGTCTCTGAGATAGAGGAGGGCATAAAGTGACTCGAGCGATCATTGTGCGCCACGGTCAAAGCACGTATAATACCGAAAAACGTATTCAAGGGCGCACCGATGCGTCTAAATTAACTGAAAAAGGTCGTAACGATGCCAGTTTAGTAGGCAAAGCCCTCAGTAATATTTCATTTAATGCAATTTACAGCAGTCCTCTACAGCGAGCAAAAGAAACAGCAGATATTATTTCTCATTCACTTGCAATCAACTCTGAGCAGTCTATTGTTGCTCAAACTTCCGATAAATTATTAGAAATTGACTTGCCTTTGTGGGAGAGAATGCTCTCGGCTGAAGTCAAACAGAAGTTTCCCGAAGATTACCGCATCTGGCAAGAACAACCCCATCAACTACAGATGCTTGTCAAAGATGCTGATGGAAGCAGAGAACATTTTCCTGTCTTAGCTTTGTACGAACAGGCACGGCAGTTTTGGCAAGAAGTTCTGTCCCGCCATCAAGGCGAAACCATGTTGATTGTAGGACATAACGGCATTAATAGAGCTTTAATCAGTACGGCACTCGGCATTTCTCCATCTCGTTATCATTCCATCCAGCAATCTAACTGTGGTGTTAGCGTGTTAAATTTCTCTGGTGGATTGGGAGAACCAGTCCAGCTAGAGTCAATGAACCAGACCCAACACATGGGAGAAATTCTGCCTTCGCTGCGACCAAACCATCAGGGTGTGCGTTTGCTGCTGATCCGGCATGGAGAAACTGAGTGGAATCGCCAAGGCAAATTTCAAGGTCAAATTGATGTTCCTCTCAACGATAACGGTAGGCTACAGGCACAAAAAGCTGCTGCATTTCTCAAAGATGTAGCAGTTGATTTTGCTGTCAGCAGCCCAATGTTGCGTCCTAAAGAAACAGCTGAACTAATATTACAGAACCATCCTGGTGTAAAGTTAGAATTACAAGATGGTTTTAGAGAAATTAGTCACGGACTCTGGGAAGGAAAATTAGAATCAGAAATCGAGCAAGAGTTTCCAGGAGAGTTGCAGCGCTGGCGCACTCTACCAACAGAAGTACAAATGCCCGCAGGGGAAAATTTGCAACAGGTGTGGGAACGCAGCATCGCAGCTTGGCAGTCTACTATCCAAGCTGCACTAGCAAACCAACTCCAAACCGGAATAGTAGTTGCTCACGATGCTACTAATAAAACCTTGCTTTGTCATATTCTGGGTTTATCATCAGAAAATTTCTGGAATTTCCGCCAGGGCAATGGCGCAGTCAGCGTTATTGACTACCCCTTAGGATTGAGTGGTTTACCAGTGGTGCAAGCGATGAATATTACCGCTCATTTGGGTGGAGGTGTGCTGGATAAAACCGCAGCAGGGGCTTTGTAAGAGTTATGGTATGACAAGTGAATTATTACAACAAGTACGGGTTATCGACCCGGTTTCTGGAACTGACCAAATAGCGGATGTGCTGATTGGTGAAGGCTACATTCGGTCAATTGCCAGTAGCATTTCGGATGTGCCACAGGACACTCACATCCGAGATGGTCACGGATTAGTGTTGGGAACGGGGTTAGTGGATTTATATAGCCACTCCAGTGAACCGGGGTTTGAAGAACGGGAAACCCTCTCGTCTTTATTACAAGCTGCTGCTGCTGGCGGCTTTACAAGAATCAGCATTTTACCGGACACATCCCCACCCATTGATAATCCCGCTGTGGTGTCGCAGTTGTTGAAGCGAGGTGGAGAGTTGGGGTGGCGGGGAGTTGGGGAGAAAACCTCACCCCATCTCAACATCTGGGGTGCTATCACCCTCGATGTTGCTGGTAAGCAAATGACGGAATTTGCAGATTTAGCAGCGGCAGGAGTAGTTGGCTTTGCTGATGGTCAGCCCTTGGAAAATATGGCACTGGTACGGCGAGTGTTGGAATATCTCCAACCTTTGGGTAAGCCCATAGCGCTGTGGTGCTGCGATCGCCAGTTGATGGCGAATGGAGTCATGCGCGAAGGCCCAGACTCAATCCGCTTTGGTTTACCAGGAAATCCTGTGGCTTCGGAAACCTCTGCTATCTCCGCTTTCATAGAATTGGTTGCTGCTACGGGTACGCCAGTACATTTTATGCGCGTCTCTACCGCCCGTAGTGTGGAACTAATAGCATCAGCAAAAGCTCAAGGTTTGCCCATCACCGCCAGCACTACCTGGATGCATCTTTTGCTCGATACGCAAGTGATTAAAAGCTATAATACCAGCTTGCGTTTAGAACCGCCTTTAGGTAATCCTGATGATTTGTTAGCGTTGCGGGAGGCAGTACGCACAGGTATTGTAGATGCGATCGCCATTGACCACACGCCCTATACTTACGAAGAAAAAACAGTGGCATTTGCCGAAGCACCGCCGGGGGCGATCGGTTTAGAATTAGCGTTGCCCTTGTTGTGGCAGTATTTGGTAGAAACTGGTGAATTCACAGCTTTACAATTGTGGCAGGCGTTGAGTAGTCGTCCAGCAGAGTGTTTAAAACAAAGTATGAGTGCGATCGCACCTAGTCAAAAAGCTGAACTAACTCTATTTGACCCCCAGCAAAGCTGGAAAGTTGATCGGTCAAATCTCCATACACTCTCACAGAATACACCTTGGTTTGGACAACAACTAACAGGTCAAGTAGTGCAAATTTGGTGTTAAAAATAGCAAATAACAATGAATCAGAGAAGTGATACTAGGTTGCAGTCAAAGATAGTACTTCCCTCACCCTGCCTGTCGGCACCCCTCTGCCAAATTGGGAGAGGGGAGGGGGAGAGGGCACGAATTGCTATATCTGAACACAACTTGGTATGAGTTTTTTTTGATACTATTTAAAGAATAGTACGCAGATAATTTTCAAAAGCCTACGAAAGTTGCTTGCTTTTATAGGGAAAGTCAGAATTGAAAAGCTGTTAAGTTTCATCTTCTGACTTTTCCTGACTTTAAAGAGTGGCGATCGCTTGATTAATATACCTTCATTCCTTGCTAACTTGCTTGAAAAATCATTTCCGCCCCATGTAAAGATACATCCAGCTTCTGGGAACACTAAATGTATCATCAAAATTAATAGAGAAAGTATCGATGTGGAAAGGCGGATTTAATCCTAGCTCAAAAAACACGCTTCCCTTGCAAATATCAGAAACATATCTCCAAGCAAGGAAACGTGGTACAATCACCCATGAATTTCACAAAAATTCATCAGCAGAAATCCAAGTTCCACAGGATTGGGAAGACCAGACATCAGAAGCATTTAGGCTACTTAAGCAAGGACTTCAACAGCAGCAAACTGGTGAGTTACCTGCTGCAATTATCTCCTTACAACAGTCCTTGTCATTATTTCAGGTTGCTGGAGACTACCAAAGACAGGCACAAGCCCTTTGTTGTCTAGCTTCGATAGTTTACACTTTAGGGGACTACAAAAGTGCAATTTCTTACTCCCAGCAATGTATATCTTTAGCAAAAGATGCAGAAGACTTGCAGCTACAAGTACAAGGGTTTTCTCATCTAGGTAATGCTTATCGTCACTTAGGCGATAATCACAAGGCAGCTGAATATTTACAAGAGTGCTTGCAGATAGCACAGCAACTACAAGATGAGCGAAGTCAGGTAGCAGCACTGAATAATCTAGGATTGGTTTACAAAGCCTTGGGAGACTTGTCGCGAACTATTGAGTTGCAGCAGCAAAGCTTAGTAATTATACGACGGCTTCAAGATAATTGGGGCGAAGAACAGGTGCTAAAGAATCTGGGCAATGCTTGTTATGCTTTGGGAAACTACACCAAAGCAATTGATTACTATGAGCAGTGTGTAAAAATATCACGCTCACTCAATAACCACCGCAGTGCAATTCAAGTACTCAAGAACTTAGGTAATGCTTGCTATGCTATGGGGCAATATACTAAAGCTGTCGTGTATTATGAAGAACGTTTGAAATTAGCTAGGCAAATCCAAGATCAACGTACTCAGGAACAGTGCTTAGGTAGTTTAGGAGTTGCTTGTGAAGCTTTGGGTGATTATACCAAAGCAGTTGCTTACTATGAAGAACGTTTGGAGCTAGCTAAAACTCTCAACGATCGCCGTAGCGAAGAACAAACCTTGCCAGTCTCAGAATAGCTTGTTACGCCTTAGGTGATTATGCCAAAGCAATGCAATACCAACAGCAGAGTAGGGATGAGAACAACCATCCTGTTAAGAGAATTAGGAACTAGAATTCAATTTGCGCCCTTATCGTCTTATTTAGTGAAGGATGCTTGAGTACTTCTTCCAGGACGTTAAAGCTAGTAAGAAACTCCATCAAATTTACAACTCAACATTTGACTAGAGTGCTTTTGTGTTGCAATAATTACCAACAATGCCGCACTCAAAGATGCAGGACTAGCATCCTTATTTATAGCTGGAATTACTTTATATAGTTTAAAGACTAAAACAATTGAAATTACTAACTTACACTCTCTGTTGCTTCTTCAATTACTAAAAATGTAAAAAATATTACTGCTCAAGTTTAATGCTATTTAAGCTGGAGTGAAAAAACTAAATTTGAATTTGCATAATCAAAACAATCTACTAATTTTAAAATTTTCTTAATATTAAGTAAAAATACTCTTTGTGAAAGATAGCTATTTAATTTAACATCTTTGGAGCAGTGAAATCCGAGCTAATCTATTATGTATGTGTTCTCGCTGACAATTGATGCTGTCAATTACCATTCTCCAGATTTATATTCTTACCTATTTCTTACCGCTACAAAAATAAATAATTAGTAATACTGGAGTTCTTAACTCAGCTTACCATAGGTTATTTATTTAATAACAGTCATCTTTTTTGCAGCCATTTCATTTTTATTTTACAACCTTGTTTTCGTAACTAGATAAATTTATTCGCAGTTAGTGTTGCTAGTTTATATATTCAGCTTTTATCCCACTATAAAAGGAGGTATAAGCGCAGTAACACACACAATCGCTCAATTTTTAGCAACTAGTTAGCGTGGTATAACTAGTGTTGTCATTATTGAATTATAATTCCATTTTATTACCCCTTTGTACTTCGGTAAATGAGGTGACAAGAAGTTGAGGCAAGCAAATACAGCCTAACTACACTGAGTCTAAACAAAGAGGGTCATTAATTATGAATTGCCGATCGGAAAGTAGTTGCAGTTTTTGTTAGAGGTCTTCAATCATGTCTGATTCAGTTGGAGAAGAATTGCTATCTTTCTTGAAAGAATTGGAAAAGCGCAGAGAATTTGCTACCGGATATCCCTATAACTTATCTTATGACTATACTCCCTTACTAAATTTGTTTAATTTCACATTAAACAACTTAGGAGACCCATATGTAGAATCTAATTATGCTATTGATTCCCGTAAGTATGAACAAGAAGTATTAGACTTTTTTGCCAATCTATATAAACTACCAGACGACGACTCTTGGGGTTATATTACTTCCTGCGGTACAGAGGGAAATTTATATGGAATTTGGCTGGGAAGAGAAGTATATCCAGATGGAATTTTATACTCTTCCGAGGATAGTCATTATTCAGTCGCCAAAGCAGCAAGATTATTTAGGATTGAACACGTGGTTGTCAATTCCCAACCAACGGGAGAGATAGAATACGATCATTTTGAAGAAATGATTCAACAGAATAGTAGGCGACCTATAATCATAAATTTAAATATTGGCACCACCATGAAGGGAGCCATTGATAACTTAGATGTAGTATTAAATATCTTAAAAAGAAATCAGATACAGGATTTTTATATCCATTGTGATGCAGCCTTATCAGGAATGATGTTGCCTTTTGTAGCTAATGCTCCTCAAGTTAACTTTACTAAACCTATCAGTAGCATTGCTATTTCTGGTCACAAATTCATTGGTTCTCCTTTAGTTTGTGGAGTAGTGTTAACCCGAAAGGAATTTGTCAATAAAATTGAGACCAGTATCGACTATATTGGGTCGAAAGATACTACTATTCTAGGATCTAGAAATGGTCATGCTCCGCTTTTTCTCTGGTATGCCTTAAAGAAAAAAGACTATCAAGGATTAGCAAAGGAAGTTGAATTTTGTCTGGAGAATTCTCAGTATCTTTTTAATAACCTCCAGCTATTGAACTATCCTTGCATGCTTAACAATTTCTCTAATACAGTCGTTTTTAAAAAGCCTCCTATACAACTAGTTAAAAAATGGCAATTAGCTACCCAAGGTGATTGGGCACATATGGTAGTAATGCAAAATATAAATAGACATAAAATAGATACTTTCATTACTGATTTAAAAGGTTTTAGATATCTCGATTAAAAACGTAAAATATAAAATATCATACAAAGTAATTTTGTCTGTACTGAACTCAGACTAAATATTTCGGAAATTGCAATGCTGGCATTATATATATCCGTATAATAGGATGCTTGCACTAACTATATCTGCTTGATTTTTGCTTGATAGTTAAAAAATACACTTTATGCTTGTACTGTTGTTGCTCATTCTATAGTAGAAACTAAAACAAGATACTAGTGAAAACGTGTTATAATTACAATATTTATTTTTGGGAAGCAAAAAACTTCCAAAATTAGGGGAATTCTATCTGGTTTATTTAGAAAACAAGCAAATTATTGGGATTGAAAACTCAATCTCAGCTTCTTTGATTTGCTTATTTCAAAAAAAAAACACAAAGTCTCCATCTAACTTTTTAGTTATCCAATATTCCTAAACAGTCACCTTGGAAACATATTTAGAATGACATCATAAACAAGCATTTTTACCATCAGGTTTTTCAGATCTGAATGATGAACTATATATTTAGTTCATTAGACATTTTCTCTTCGCCTACAGGTATTTCCTTAGATCGCAATTTTGATATCAGCTTTGTTGAAAATAGGATATGTCCGTAAAACACCATAAAAGTATTTTTATTTACGAAGTTGTTCCCGAAAACTATTTAAAGCGACGACAACTGAAAGTTGGTGCTGGTTCGTTGTTGTTGTGGGGCTTAGGTGTAGGTGCTGTCATCTCTGGTGATTTTTTTGGATGGAACTATGGTCTATTGGTAGGTGGCTTCTGGGGATTAGCCATTGCTACTTTGCTAATGGCAATCATGTACATATGCATAATCTACGCTGTTGCTGAACTGTCAGCAGCACTACCCCATGCTGGAGGCTTCTATTCCTTTACTCGTAATGCCTTTGGGCCGTTTTGGGGCTATATTTGCGGTGTAGCCGTTGCTGTTGAGTATGTATTTGCTACTGCCGCGATCGCCTCTGGTATGAGCAATTACCTCAAGCCTTTGATTTCCCCTGTGCCAAGTTCCTTTGTATGGCTACTTGTCTATGTAATTGGCGTAGCAATCTGTATCCATAGTATGGAACTGAGCCTATATGTGAGTTTTTGGCTAACTCTGGCAGCAATTATGGTGTTAGGCATATTCTATGTGAGTATGCTAGGAGCGGGTGTTTTCAAGCTGGAACTGCTGTTTAATGTTCCTGCCGATCTGGGGCGATCGCCAATGTGGCTACCGAAAGGCTGGCAAGGTGTTTTTGCAGCAATACCCTATGCTATCTGGTTCTACCTGGGAATCGAAGCACTTTCACTGGCAAGCGAAGAAACCGATAACGTGCCCAAGAATATGCCGAGAGGACTGAAATCAGCAATGTTTACCCTGATTGTTCTTTCAGTTTTGACTCTAGTGCTGAACTCAGGTGTAGGTGGTGGTGCTGCTGCAATTGGTCAATCAAATGTACCGTTGTCAGCAGGGTTAGAGGCTTACTTTGGGAAGGGTTCTACTAGCAACATCATCACAGCGATCGCCCTAAGTCTGGGTTTGGGAGTTAGCTTATTAACTCTAATCTACAGTTATGGGCGCATTCTTTTTGCTCTTTCTAGAGCTGGATATATACCGCGTTGGATTTCAGTCACTAACAAAAACCAATCCCCTTACCGAGCATTAATTCTAGGTACAGTAGTTGGATTGATCTGTGTAATGCTAGTTGATCTCGGTAGCGATGCAGTGGATGCAGTTATTTTAAATATGTCTGTTCTTGCAGCCTTGATCTCTTACGTTCTGGTCATGTTAAGTTACATCAAGCTCAAGTTCAGTAGTCCTGAGTTACCGAGATCCTATAAAAGCCGATTAGGAAGAAAAGGAGCAGCTGTCGGAGCGATCTTAACTATTTTCGCCCTGATTGCTTGCTTATCTGTACCAACTTACCAATCTGCTATCTTGGGCGTTGCAGTTGTGATGGGCTTAGCAGTTCTCTACTTTTTCTTTAGTAGAAATCAATTAGTTGCTCAAGCGCCTGAGGAAATAGCAGCAATCAAGAAAACACTATGATATATTCCTCTAATCAGTTTCCTTGCTGCTGGCAACTCCTTTTATTGTTGAAGATACATCAGAGCTTCACTTGTTTCTACTTGGGGAAATTCTAGATAAAAATTACTAACACTTGCGAATGGTTCCGGTGTTGCCAAAACGATTGTGCGATCGCCCCACTGACGCAACCAAGGTAGTAATTTCAGAGGTGCAACAGGCGCACATAGCCAAACCTGTCTTGGAGAATGTCTTTTGGTAGCAGCAGCAGCTACTGCCATAGTCATTCCCGTCGCAATCCCATCATCAACAATAATTACTGTTGCGCCTTCTGCATTCACCTGCGGACAAGCAAAACTTAATTCTGCTTCCAAGGATTTAGCTTGGTTAATAGCTTTATTTAAAGCTGTTTTTTGCCACTCTAAATTCTGTCTTTGGTACATTCTTCTTGGTTGAGCCCAAAGAACATTACCGCAAGCAGTTACCGCACCAATTGCTAACTCTGGATTTTCAGGATGGCTAATCTTTTTTGCTACTAATATCGTCAACGGGCAACTCAAAAGCTGTGCAACTGGTGCCGCCACCTCTAGCCCTCCTCGCGGCAAAGCATAGACGATTGGTGCTGGCTTTATCCCAGATTCATTTGCTTGCTGATTGAGAGTCTTATGGATAACTTGTGCCAGTTCCTCTCCGGCTTGAGTGCGATCGCTAAAAAGTGGGGTATGCGGCATGGTTTTTCCCCAGCATATGACAATGCCATTGCTTCGATCTTGACAGATTTTTATTGAAGTGAATTAATATTCGTATTTTGTTAAACTGGGAAAAGCTTTCATTTTTGAAACGTTTATACACTACTTAAGTATAAGTATCTAGAAACATGCAGAAGAGTTTATAGTATTTAGTATAAACATATACAAAAAAGCACTGCTGCTGTTTTTAGCATGGACTATTTTCGACTCAATATTTTACTTAGATTTAGATAGCTTACGCTGACATTAATATTTCAAGTTTCATGAGTAACGAACATCAACTCAGCCTTTTTGAGGAATCCAACTCTGAGGAATCCAACTTTGACCAAAAAGAACTGATTCCCACGGACGCCAAAATTCCCATTCCTCCAGGGACATATGCCAATATGACTGAATTGGCACAGCATTGCAACCAGTGCCATCGTTGTTCATTGGGAGACACCCGTACTCATGCAGTTGTTGGGCGTGGGAACCTCAAAGCACCCATTATGATTGTGGGGGAAGCACCAGGTCAAAATGAAGACGAAACCGGATTACCGTTTGTCGGAAAAGCAGGACAGTTACTAGAGAAAATTTTGGCATCTGTCAAACTAGATACTGAGAAAGATGTATACATATCCAATGTCAATAAATGCCTTCACGGTGACACAAGAGTTTTCACTAAACATGGAGCCAAACGACTGAACTGGATTGTGAAAAACCACTGGGATGGTGAGGTTTTGAGTGTTGATAATGATGGTAGCCTTGTTTGGAAGAAAGTCACTGGTTGGTATAGGTCAAAACTTGCAGGTAGACCTCTTTATAAGGTGTCTTTCAAAAATGGCAAAAGTAGTAACAAAGGTGAAGTAGGCTATATTGCCACAGGCGATCATCCAGTTCTCACCCAACGAGGCTGGATTACAGTTGAAGAATTACAAGATGATGACTTAGTTGCCACTGGTACACCCGCACCTGGAGAAAGAGGCTTACAAGTATTACTAGGTTCTTTGCTAGGTGATAGTTGTATTGGTTCTAATGGTGCATATCTTGAAAATCACAGTATTCAGCAGGAAGCTTATTTAAAACTCAAAACAAGAGTTTTAAATGGTTTTCGACCACAACTGAGAGAATATCTGGCTAAAACCCAAAATGGCAATAGTCATAGAGCCATTAGTATGGGATTGGCGAAAACTTACTACCTGCACGATCTACGTCAGGAATGGTATGCCAATGGTAAAAAAGACTTTCCCTTTGCAGCGCTACAAAAGCTAGACAACTTTGGTTTAGCCATCTGGTACATGGATGATGGCTATTGGAGGAGAAAAACCAAAAATGGAAAAGTCAGACAAGATATTGATGTTGAAATCCCGTTAGGAGACGTTACAAAAGAAACAGTTGAAAAAGTTATTAATTATTTTGCAAGTCAAGGTTATCAGACCTATGCAGTTTTTAGATCTACTTGGAGACTTTGTTTCAGATATGGTGAAGGAATTAGATTTTTAGAGAATATCGCAGAATATGTACCTTCTTCTATGCGGTACAAATTACCAGAGGAATTACATAGTATTCCCTTTAATTTGAAAGCCTACCAAGAAGAAGCTGTTGTAACCTACTGGAAACCAGTTAACAAAACACTATTACCACCAAAGCCAGATTCCTATCTGGTATACTGCATTGATGTTGAAGATACAGCCAACTTTGTAACACCCGCAGGCGTTGTACATAATTGCCGTCCTCCCGGTAATCGGACTCCGACACCTGAAGAAATGGCGGCTTGTAAACCATATTTACTAGAACAAATTCGTCTGGTTGACCCTAAAATCATTCTGTTGACGGGTGCAACTGCTGTCAAAGCTTTAACCAATGATAAGCGAGGAATTACCAAAATTCGCGGAACCTGGATGGAGTGGGAAGGACGTTTATGCATGCCGATTTTTCACCCTTCTTACTTGCTGCGTAATCAGTCTCGTGAAGTTGGTAGTCCCAAGTGGTTGATGTGGCAAGATATTCAAGCTGTGCGTGCTAAGTACGATGAAATTCTGGCAGCAAGGGACTAGTAGTCTGCCAATCGAACTTTAATGGTTTGATATGGTTCGTAGTGAGCGCTGTCTGCGCTCAATTAAGCACTAAAGTGCTTACTACGAACTCAGCAAACTTGGTGTGGTAGACCACTACTATTAGGTGCGTTAGAACGCCGTCCTAACGCACCACAATGTTCAATTAACTTGACAAAGCCAAGATTCGCTTTCTATACACTTGGCAATGGGGTGTTTCGTCGTTGAACCAGACTCAGATGTATCACGATGCCATCCTTGCCAAGTATCGGCAGCCAGCTTAGAAAATTCACCCTGCACTTGAAACCAGTTAGGATTGTCTTCTCCATTCCATAGATTACACAGTAAATCTAAAACTTTCTCGGAAGTGTAATTGCTCATTTTATTCAGTTTGCTTTTGTTTGACTTAGTTAACTGATCGTCTTCCTTAAAAACCTTGCTCAGTCCTCCTTTAATGCTCAAGTTGCTAAGCTTCTTCGAGCACCTGGAAATATTGAAGAGTGCATCACACATCCGACGGTTTAAGCCTAAGTATACAGACCCCTTAAGTGCCTTTAAAAAACACTCTAAAGCGTTGGTAGGGTCATTTTGAATTAAAAGCTGATATTCCCCATCGAGCAAATAAATTTCTGAAAGAACTGCCTGGCGAAAATTCTCGCTATGACCAGTTGTTAAGTCAGCCTTAGCAAGGTTATCAGCAAACTTAAATGCTTGTCTTGACAAATTAGCATCTCCGAGCCTTACCCAGACTCGTCCTGCTAAAGCTAGCCATCGAGCCATCCGCTGAGTTAAACCAATGCGTGATGCATAATGAGCAGCTCTGAGAAAATTTTCTGCGGCTTCTTCAAGTGTATTTTTCTCATCTGAAAGATAAAACTCTATCCGCGCAGCATTCCCATAAATTTCAGATAAGGCTTGATAAACATCCAAACCAGGATCTTTATAGCAAGAGCCTGGTTTAATTGCACCTCTAATTTTACTCTCCCATCCTTCTAATCCCAGCCATTTACTTCTCTGACTGGATTCAGATAAATCTGGCTCATGTCCGCAGGAAAGCTCATACAAATAGATTTCTGACTGGATGAGAGCCTGGATAGGAATAAGCTCTTGCTTTGCTTGTTGGTCTTCTTCAAGAACTTCTTTAATTTCTTGAATAAGCTGTTTGGCGTTAATAATGTTGCCTTGGAAAATTGACAGCCTCAGTTCTAGTCGTTTTGCGAGGAAATAGCAGCGGTAGAAGTTGAGCCGATAGGAAAAGTAAATATTTTCCTTGGGAATTTTTTTCAATTCATCCTTAGCGGTATCAGCAATCCTCTTAATCTCAGCGAACTCACACTCTTTATCAAGAAACTGAAAATTTTGAAAAGCTTTCCTTGCTATAGTTAATCGCTTCCTCAATTCCGAGAGGACTTTACATGCTGAACCATATTTTTCCAAGTGGAGTCTATCATTTCTGTTCTGATCTGCTACCCATTGCCTTGCTGCACAGACGATCGCTTGCAGCATAGTGATCATCGAATCTCGGTCAACCCAAATCCCCTGATACTGTTGCTGATTTCCCAGAATTACCGTTGTTTCAACCAATGAATCAATACTGCTATCGAGGGTTTTTGTTGATAATGTGACATTAGCTAACTCCTTTGTAAAGCCCATATGTAGGCTACAAGCACCAATAGCATTCTCCACCATTGTGTTGCTGGAGGTGTACATCCATTCAAGTAGGTCACTAGACCTGCCATCATGGCTAAAGCTACAGGTTACTACTGCCATAATCACTGGATTGAGTGAATCGAGTGACTGTGCTTCTAGTTGCATTGTTGAGCGTGCACCTGGAGTATTCAGATCAAATTCTGCTTGATTAGCGATCTTTACAAACTGATGGTATAAATCGCTATATTCTTCTTCATAATTGACAGACCGAGATAGAGTTCTAAATTCCAGCTTTTTAACTCTGATATGAAGATTCGCTACATCTTTGGGCATTTGTTCCTTAATAACAATACTAAGGAAAAGTGCGATCGCCTCTTGCTGGGTAAAGTTTGTCTTACCTCCAGCTTTTAGTCCTTCCCAGGCGTGATGCAGCTTATCAATCACTTCCAGCCTCAGTTTTAAGCCCAGTGTTGGCTGAGATTTCCAAAGGTTATCAATGAGATATCTTAGAGAATCATTGTCATGATACTGGCGATGTTCTCGAAAAAGCTCTTTGCTTGCAATTGCTATCTTGTTGCTTACAATTGCGAAGAACTCTTGGGTTGTAGATAGTAAATCTTCAAACTCTAGCAACTCAAGTAATGCAGCTATCTTGGCAACTTGAAAAAATCTTTCTGGGGTAACTCGAATAACACTATAGCGGTTCTCTGGCAAGAAACCAGCAGACTCCAGTAGCTCGTCAGCCCCAATCTCTCCCAACAACTTTCGTAGTTTGTCAGGATTAGATTCTATTTTTTGTGAGCTTTCGTCACTCTCTCTTTTTGATTTTTTCTTGGATGCGCTACGATTGTGAAGATTATTGCACAGTTTGATCAATCCTTCACGGTCAACCGGCAATCGTTCCTTTCCCTTATTCAAAAAATCAATTACGACTGGTCGGCTAACACCCATTCCTTCTGAGAGTTCTACCTGCGTTGCTCCCATTTTGTCTAGGAAAAACTGAAGCATCTCGCGTAGTGCTTCTTGGTTTCCAACGCTTTCTCTGCTCATGACCTTTATTATAATTCTTAAATGTAAATCCTATTGACATTTAAACAGGATCAACATCTGTTTTTTGTATTTATGTATACGTAATATCAATTATAAATCGCTTTACAATTTACATGTTCAGTAAACTTACAAAAAAACTGTTTTTTGTATTTTAAAATACAAAATATTACCTTTATATGTGATTTTAATATTTACATGCACATGATATTTACAGTGTAAAACTAGATTATGCCTCCCGAAGCAGTAGAGAAAATTCTTGACTACTGCGAACGAAGGATAGCTGGGTTTCAACAATCTAATCACACTGGACTTATAGAAATCCGATGCTGCCCTTATCAAGGTCAGTACAAAGTCGAGTGCCGCTGCGGAGATTATCAATATTTCCCAATTGCACGAGAAGACCTAGCTGTCTGGAATACGCCTCCGCTGTCTAGACAGCGGGAAACCTTGGAAACCGTAGAACAGGTTCTAGCAAAACTTAATAGCGCATTATTTGAGACTTTTCGTCTACAGCAAGGTTATGCGACTATTTTGATCCTACATAGTGCAGATAACGGTCGATACGGGTTCCAGTTTTGGCCATCAGTAGTCCACGGAATAAAGCCCTGGAATTAAGCGTTGCCGAGCTTGGAGTAATGGTAGCGCAGCTCCACCTCATGCATTTTTTGAATAAATCCGAATAATCTAATAAATCTCTGTTAACAGCTCATCGATGGGAACAACCACGACGGATGCTGCTGAAGCTTCAGCTTTGCACATCCGTTTTTTTCTGCAATCAACAAAACAAAATAATCACTGGGAGAAAAAAGTGAATTTACTAAATAACCACAAATTTAGGAATAATATCAAGTTCGGATAATCACTTTATATTCCCACTGCGATCGCCACTATTAGGTAATATCCCAATTACCAATACCCAATCCCCAATCCCCAATCCCTAATCCCTAATCCCCAATCCCCAATCCCTTTTACTTCCCAAATCGCACACTTCCAGCACGACAATCTCTTAACCACGTCTTAATTCCTTCAGCAACAGCGCCGTTACTGCTATCTCGCGGGGGGGTCGGGGGATTTTTCTTTGGATAGAAACCAGTTTGAGAAAACATTGTCACCATCCACCAACCACTCTTGGCTTTTGTTAAAAATAACCAATGGAATTGTTGTAATTCTACGGCTTTTTTACCTACATACTGCCGCTCTAAAGTAGTAAAAAACACTTGTTCAACACCTTTGGAAGCGTTTTTTGATTCTTCGCCAGTATCTTCGGTTGGGTTTAGAGGTAGCGGTGTAAACTCTGGTTTTCCTGCGACTAGAATATAACCGTAAACGTCGGTTGACCTCTTGAGGCGGCGAGCGCGTTGAATAATTCGATTAGTATAACTAGGTAAATCGCGCAGAAGTTGCGTAGTTAATGTTTCTATATCTTGTTCTAAGCAAACAGACCTCACCCTATCTTTATCATTCTCCTGTGCTATCGGCGAGGGGTTAGGGGAGGTAAGGTTCTGCGCGAATGCTTGGTCATCAAGCCAATTTGAGATGAAAAACCAGAAGCCACAAGCTACAAGCCACAAGCCATACTTTTTCTTCCTAGCTTTGGACTTCATGTCACCGTTGCTAACTCGTCGCAAATTTTTTTCCAGGCTAACTCAGGTTCGGCAGCAGCAGTAATAGGACGCCCAATGACGAGATAATTTGCTCCTGCTTGCAATGCCTGCTTTGGAGTAAGCGATCGCTTTTGATCTCCTTTATCTGCCCAAGTAGGACGCACTCCCGGACAAACTAACACAAAGTCACTCCCGCAACTATCTCGCAACTGCGCTACCTCTTGAGGCGAACAAACCGCCCCATCTAATCCAGTTTCTTGCGCCATCAGTGCCATTTCTAAAGCATACTCTGGCAATTCTAAAGGAATCCTTAAATCAAACGCCAACTGTCGGGAAGAAATACTAGTTAACAGTGTAATCGCAATTAGCTTTGGTGGTTCTACACCCGCTTGTGCTGCTCCTGTTTGCACTCCATCCGTTGCTGCTTTCAGGGCATCTCTACCAGCTGTAGCATGAATAGTCAGCAAATCAACACCGTAATGTGCCGCTACACGGCAGGCACCAGCGACGGTGTTAGGGATATCATGAAACTTCAAATCCAGGAAAATTCGCTTTTGCCGGGATTTTAACTCTTGGAGAATCTTCGGCCCCGTACTAGTAAACAACTCTAAACCAACTTTCCAAAAGCTGACTTGTGGCAGTTGTTCGACAAGGGCGATCGCATCTGCCTCATCAGCCACATCTAAGGGAACTATGATTCTTCGATCTGCGTTCATCTGTGTTCGTTATCTAGGGATCGGGGATCGGGATAAGGGGGACAAGGAGGACAAGGGAGACTAGGGAGAGGGGAAGACGCACCGGATGCAAAGAGGAGGTGATGGGGAGAAAAACTAATCTCCAATCCCCAATCCCCAATCCCCATCATGGTACAAGTCGAACAAACTTATTTTTCCCCAGTTGCAAAACTCGTCCATGCAATTCACCAGGTGCTTGGAAAGAGGCATCAACATCGGTGATGCGATCGCCATCTAGCCGCACGCCACCCTCTTGAATTTTCCGCTTTCCTTCCCCACCGCTTTTACACAAGCCGCTGACATTGAGAATATAGGATAATTTTGCCGGGAATTCTACTTTAGATAGAGAAAATTCGGGTACATCACCTGCTTCAATGTTGTTGACGGCTTCATGTCCGTGATACTGCCGGACTATTTCTTGCGCGAGCAATTTTTGGCGATCGCGTGGATTATCTGGCAGTTTTTCCAGCGGTAAATCCGTCAGCAGTTCAAAATACTGTTCCAGCAAATGGTCGGGTACACCTTGCAACTTTTGATACTTCTGAGTTGGATGTTCTGATAATCCTACATAATTACCTAAAGACTTAGACATTTTTTGCACGCCATCAGTGCCAATTAAAATCGGCAGCAGCAACCCAAATTGGGGTTTTTGTCCAAAATGGCGCTGCAAATCTCGCCCAACTGCTATGTTAAATTTCTGGTCAGTACCACCTAATTCCACATCTGCTTCGATTGCCACAGAATCAAAGCCCTGCATCAACGGATAAAGGAACTCATGTAGAAAAATTGGATTCTCTTTTTTATAACGTTCAGCAAATCCTTCTTTTGCTAGCATCTGCCCTACCGTCATGGTTGAGAGTAACTCCAAAATTTTTCCCAAATCCAGTTTGGAGAGCCATTGGGAATTGTACCTTACCTCTAACCTTCCAGGTGTGTCAAAATCCAATATAGACCGCACTTGGTCAAGGTACGTCTGGGCGTTTTTCTCGACCTCTTCTTGGGTCAATTGGCGACGCACTTCGGATTTACCGCTAGGATCGCCTATGCGTGCCGTAAAATCACCAATGATTAGCACTGCTGTATGGCCAGCATCTTGAAACGCTCGCAGCTTTCGCATTGGTATGGTATGACCAAGATGAATCTCCGCACCCGTAGGGTCAATTCCATACTTGACCCTTAAAGGTCGGTCGGTTGTCGCCAAGCGCTTTTCTAAACTTTCAGTTTCACTGTCTGAGTCAGTTGGTTGTGGAAAAATTTCGACTACGCCACGACGTAACCAAGAAAAATTCTGCGCCATACTAATAGGATGTTGAATGTTATCAATGCTTTGCACTATAGAAGTTAAGTAGGTTATAGTCACTAGCAATGCTTCCGCTCTTTTATCTGCCAAACTAATATAATTGCAAAAAATTAACCGCCTTACTGCGCCAAAGAAATTATAGTTATATTTACAAGTGAGGAAGTGAGAACGCCGTGTCGTCTAGCACTTTTGAAGATAAGGAATCCCAAAATAGCCCTTCATCTGGCGTCGAGTTTTTGAAAGGAGTAGGTCAGGTAGCTGGCGGTACTCTACTATCAATTACCATGCTGGCGAGTTCTATTGTAGCGGGAGGACTGGTTGGCTTAGCCATTAGTTTCCGCAACTTGCCCGATGTTAGGCAGCTACGCAGCTTTTTCCCTTCAGAAACTACTTATATTTATGACATCAAGGGCAAGTTGTTAGCGAGTATCCACGGTGAAGCCAACCGCGAAGTGGTACCCCTAGATAAAATTTCTCCGGAACTCAAGCGGGCAGTGCTAGCAAGCGAGGATGGCGACTTTTACTATCACCACGGCATTAACCCCAAAGGTGTGGGGCGTGCTGTTGTCACCAACTGGATAGCAGGTGGAGTGCGTGAGGGTGGTTCCACCATTACTATGCAGCTGGTAAAAAACTTGTTTTTGTCTCAAAGGCGTGAGTTTACGCGCAAAATAGCAGAGGCGGTATTGGCAATTCGCCTAGAACAAATACTCACAAAAGACCAAATTTTGGAAATGTACCTCAATCAAGTGTATTGGGGTCACAACAACTATGGCGTACAAACGGCAGCGCGCAGTTACTTTAACAAGTCGGCCGAATATTTAACCTTAGCTGAGTCGGCAATGATGGCGGGTTTGATCCAAGCGCCAGAACAATACAGCCCTTTTATCAGCATGGAAAAGGCCAAATACCAACAGAAAGAAGTTTTGGGGCGGATGCTCTCTTTGGGTTGGATCACGCAGAAAGAGTACGACGACGCCCTGCAAGAAAAAATTAAGCTGGGTAGAATTAGGTCATTCCAAGGTAGCGCCCTGCCTTATATAACCAACGCTGTTTCCCAAGAGTTAGCGAGAAAATTTGGTCGCGAGGCGCTGCTAAAAGGCGGGATGCGGGTACAAACTACGGTTGACGCTAAGTTTCAAGCAATGGCAGAGGAGACTGTCAGTAAATGGCATAAAAGACTTCTCGGTCAAGGGTTATCTAAAAATCAAATTGCCCTTGTGGCAATTGACCCCCGCACGCATTATGTCAAAGCATTGGTGGGTGGTGTAGACTCCAGAACTAGCGAGTTTAACCGAGCAACTCAAGCTTATCGGCAACCAGGATCTGCTTTTAAACCCTTTGTTTACTACACTGCTTTTGCTACTGGTAAGTACGGGCCAGAAACGATTGTTTACGATACTCCAGTCAGTTACCGAGATGGCAGCGGTTGGTACAGCCCGAAAAACTACGATGGTAGTTATGGCGGCTCAATGTCAATTCGCACTGCTTTGAAGCTGTCTCGTAACGTCCCCGTGATTAAAATTGGCAAGGCTGTAGGCATGAATAAAGTTGTCGAGGCTTGCCGTACTCTAGGGATTATGAGTCCAATGGAGCCAGTGACTTCTTTGCCTCTTGGTGCTATTGGTGTAACACCTTTAGAAATGGCATCCGCTTATGCTACCTTTGCCAATTATGGCTGGCAGTCGCCGACAACGGTAATTGCCCGCGTCACTGATAGTAGTGGTAATGTGTTGCTAGATAATACTCCCAAACCCCAGCTAGTTTTGGAACCTTGGGCAGCAGCGGCAACTATCGACACGATGCGCTCGGTAATTACTGATGGTACTGGTAAAAATGCTGCCATTGGTCGCCCAGCCGCTGGTAAGACAGGAACTACTTCTTCAGAAAAAGATATTTGGTTTGTCGGTACTGTACCCCAGCTAACAACTGCTGTTTGGGTGGGCAGAGACGACAATAGACAATTGGCTCGCGGTGCGACAGGTGGTGTTATGGTTGCTCCCGTCTGGCGCGACTTTATGGTTAGGGCGCTCAAAGACCAGCCAGTGGAGAACTTCAAGCCTATTTCTCAGTTTCCTCGCCCTAAAAAGTAGAGGGATTAGGGATTATGGACTAAGGGACGATCAAAAATCAGAGATAGAAATTAAGAACTAGGATTTTGAATTTAGAGTTTTGATTTTAGAATAATGTCTCTCTAGCCCCTAGCTCTTAGCCCTTGGTTTCTAAGGCTGTTTTTCTAGCTCTGCTTTCATGCGCTCTAGAGTGAGTTGCATTTGGTCAAACATTTGTTGTGGTGTGACGCCAAACTGACTAAGCTGAGTTTTCAACTGCTGGATAGTCATTTGCGCCATAAAATCCTCCGATAGCTCGAATCGCTTCATAAAGACGCGATAGCGCTCCATCATTGCTTCCATTTGCTCAATAAACAGCTTTTTACCCTCGCGATCAAACTTGCCGTAACTATTGCCAAGTTTGATCAGCGCTTGATAATCTTCAAACAGCTGTTTCGCTTCTTGCTGAACAATCTCAGAGTCAAAGAATCCCATGTTGCTTCTATATCAAATGAGTACCGATGCTCAGTAGCTCACCTTTATCTTAAACTTATGTCTTTAGCTTTATTTTAGTCTAGGTAACTAACATCAGAAACAGACTTCGGTTAGAGTACGGTTTGTTACCGAGATATCAACACTTGACTGTTATTAGTCAAGAGTCCAGAGTCAAAACTCAAGAGTCATGAGATTTGGCTAGTAGCACCAGACTTAAATTAATACAATATATTCAGAGGTTGAAAGTTTGATAGCAGCAATGCTGATTTTATGAATGTCCTTTGCTACTATGGCTGTCTTACCGTCAGAAATGTGGTAGTGGTAGATTGATAAGAAAATGTTGACTAAGCGAAAAAGCCGGAGTGTTGCTGCAATTTTAGCGTTTGCTGGCACGCTGACAATTTCAGGTTTACATAAGTTTTATTTGGGACAGCCTCTGTGGGGTCTTTTATACCTATTGCTTTCTTGGACACCGATTCCCAAGGTAGCTAGTGCTATAGAGGGTGTTTGGTATTTAGCTCAGGATGAAGAAACCTTCGATCAGAATTTTAATCAAGGCAAGTCAGTGGTTCGTTCCGTGCAGTCAGGGGCAAATCAAGTTGGAGCGATCGCTGATGCTTTGCGTGAATTAGATGCTCTGCGTCAGGATGGACTAATTTCTGAATATGAATTTGAGCAAAAACGCCGTCAGTTACTCGACCAAATTTCTTGATTTGTTGGTAGTTAGTAGTTAGTGGTTAGTAGTTAGTAGTTAGTAGTTAGTAGTCATAATCGGTTTTTTCCACTATCCACTATCCACTAACCACTATCCACTATCCACTATCCACCAATACCATGAACCAAAACAGGCTGCCATTTACACTCAACCCTAGGCTGCAAAAACTACGTTCTAAACTGCTCAACGATCCTTACTACCGACTCCAATCAGCGGAGGAAATTGTGATCGCTGCATCCCTAGGCATCCGTATAGATGCTAATCAGGCAACTGTAGATGATTGGTTGCGCCTGCCAGGGTTATCGATTCACCAAGCGCGATCGCTTGTAGAACTTTCGCGTAGTGGTGTTAAATTTTACTGTATTGAAGATCTAGCTGCGGCTTTGAGTATATCGATACAGCGACTCAAGCCTTTAGAGCCAATTCTAAATTTTAGTTATTACGATGACGAAGCTGTTAATAATATTACCTATGTAATTAATCCCAATACAGCAACAATTGAAAGCTTGCTAAAAGTACCGTTTATAGATGCGTCTCTTGCCCAAGCAGTAGTCGAAAACCGCCAATCAGCTGGGCTGTACCGTAACTTAGTAGATTTCCAGCAACGGCTAAACTTATCGGGCGATATCCTTGCCCAGCTGATGTATTATCTCAGGTTTTAGATGTTGATAGTTGGTTGTTGGTGGTTGTTTGGAGCAACCAACAAACAACAAACAACAAACAACTAATTAAACAAACCCAATTCGACTAAGCGGCCAAAAGCGAAACACTGCCCGACCAATGATATTTTTTCTTGGTAAAAAGCCCCAGTAACGAGAGTCATTACTATCGTTGCGGTTGTCTCCCATGACAAAAAACTCATTTTCAGGGACTTGTACTGGTGGAAACGGTTGATTTGGTGGTTCGGCAATGTAGTTTTCTTTTAAGGGTTTTCCGTTGATGTAAACTTTGCCACTATTAATGGCAACTATCTTACCTGGTTCCCCAATCACGCGTTTGATAAAAGCTTGGTCTTTGTGATATCCCCGTCGTTGGAGTTCTTCGGGAGGTTGAAAAACGATGATATCGCCTGAATGTGGAGGATGAAAATAGTAAGAGACTTTTTCTACCACTAAGCGATCGTCTGTATGTAAGGTTGGCACCATTGAATCTGAAGGGATGTAGCGAGGTTCGGCAATAAAAGTCCGGATTAAGAATGCTAAAACTAAGGCAATAGCTATCAAACCCAAATTTTCCCGCAAACTGCGCCCCACTCCTGACGACGCAGAAGCTTCTTTTGCATTACTTTCCTGAGAGGTCATACAAAATTTAAGAATTAGGTTCAAAAGTTAGACAAACACTATTAATTATTTTGACGCTAAGCTAAATATATCTTTAATAAGCAAGATATGTTTCACAAATTGCAAATTAATAAGTATCAGTACGTATATTTTCTTTAGGCTTACTCAGGTATTTTTCAGACTATCAAAGCTAAATTATAGATTGAAATGTATAATTCAAGACAATACTTAGATTAGATGATAGAGAAAATAATTCAAAATCTTAGTCGAAAAATTTATAATTATCAGACAAGCTTTAGTATACTTTCAGTTTTTCCTCCTTATAAAAAGCTAATTGCCGACTGGTAAGATGATAGTCCCAGTCGGCTTTTTGTGGAAGTTAATAACTAGCGGCTCATTACATCTCTATTATCGCCCTACACCAATGTACTGGAAGCCAGCTCTCAACATTGTTTCAGGGTCGAGGAAGTTACGACCGTCAATCATGACCGGGTGGTTCATCAATTTTGCCATCTTAGCGTAGTCGAGATGGTTGAACTGTTGCCATTCGGTTACTAATACCAACGCATCACAACCATCGGCAAGTCTTTCTGGATCTGTTTCTACCAGAACACCAGAAAGACCATCACGCAAACCAGATTGGGAAACAATCGGGTCATATGCCTTGACTTTGGCTCCCAGTCGATTCAACTGCTCGATCAGATTGAGTGCAGGGGCGTCGCGCATATCATCGGTATCAGGTTTGAAGGTAAGACCGAGTAATCCAACAGTTTTACCTTTAAGGATTTTCAGTGCTTGCTGGAGTTTTTCTACAGCAATTAGGCGCTGGCGTTGGTTGACGCAAACAGCAGCTTTGAGTAACTGTGCTTCGTAGCCGTAGTCATCAGCAGTGTGAATCAGCGCTGCTACATCTTTGGGGAAGCAGGAACCACCCCAGCCAATACCAGCGTTTAAGAATTTATTACCGATGCGGGAGTCAAGACCGATGCCTTTTGCTACTTGGGTGACGTCAGCACCAACGCGATCGCAAATGTTAGCTACTTCGTTAATAAAACTAATCTTGGTTGCTAAAAAGGCGTTAGCAGCGTATTTAATCATTTCTGCCGAACTGAGATCCGTTACCAGTACTGGCACTGGTGGTAAAGACTGGTCTTCAGCGTACTTGCGCTCTACAATTGGGGTATACAGTTCTTGCATCATAGCGATCGCTTTCGAGCTATTGCCACCTAGAACAATGCGATCGGGATTGAATGTATCGTAAACTGCCGAACCTTCCCGCAAAAACTCTGGATTGCTAACTACATCAAACTCGGCTGTAATCTCAGGCAATTTTTCTTCATCGTGTCCCCCACCAACAGGCACTAGTGTTTTTTGGCGTTCGGCAATGCCATCTAGAACAATCATCCGTACCCAGTCACCAGAGCCAATAGGTACAGTAGATTTATTGACAATCACCTTATAGCCACCATTTAAGTGGGAACCAATGCCACGAGCAACAGCTTCAACGTAGCGAGTATCGCTTTCACCAGTGGGTAGAGGCGGTGTTCCTACAGCAATAAACAGAATCTCCCCGTGAGTGACTCCAGCACCGAGATCAGTTGTGAACTGGATCTTGCCATTAGCAATGGCAGTCTGCATGATTTCTGAGAGTCCCGGCTCGAATATAGGCGACTGCCCAGACTTCATTAATTTTACTTTTTCTTCGTTGTTATCTACACAAATGACATCATGCCCGATGTGAGCCAAGCAAGCACCTGTAACCAAACCGACGTAACCAGTACCAATAACACAAACACGCATCTTATTCTAATTCCTCACTTTTTTGGGGTTAATTTTCTACGAATAAGTCCAGAGTCCAGAGTCAAGGGTCAAGAGTCAAGAGTAAATTTTTTGACTAATGACTATTGACTATTGACTATTGACTACTTTTTATACGATCGCGGAAATCTTCTACAGTCAGTTTTAACCCTTCTTGTAGAGGAACGGTAGGTTCCCAATTTAACCAGGTTTTCGCCCTGGTAATATCGGGGCGACGGCGGCGCGGATCATCAGCGGGCAGTGGTTCAAACTTAATCTCTGCATCTGGGTTGATTAGATTTTGGACTGCCTGGGCTAATTCTAAAATTGTGTATTCATCAGGGTTTCCTAGATTGACTGGTCCTGTGTAGTCATTATTCATTAATCGCATCAGCCCTTCTACTAAGTCTGAAACGTAACAAAAACTACGTGTTTGTGAACCATCACCGTATACGGTTAAAGGAATACCGCGCAACGCTTGAACTATCAAATTGCTCACTACCCGACCGTCGTTTTCTAACATTCGAGGTCCATAGGTATTAAAGATGCGAGCAACTCTAATATCAACTTTATTTTGTCTGTAGTAATCAAATGCTAGTGTTTCAGCAATACGTTTGCCTTCGTCATAGCATGAACGAAGTCCGATGGGATTGACGTTACCCCTATATTCTTCGCTTTGGGGATGAACTTCTGGATCGCCGTAAACTTCACTTGTGGAAGCTAATAAAAAGCGTGCTTTCACGCGCTTAGCTAACCCCAACATATTCAACGTTCCCATAACGTTGGTTTTAACAGTTTTAACTGGGTTGTACTGATAATGTACTGGGGAAGCAGGACAAGCTAAATGGTAAATTTGATCGACTTCTAAGCGTATTGGTTCAGTAATGTCATGGCGGATAAGTTCAAAATAGGGGTGATTCATCCATTTAAGGATGTTACGTTTGTGACCTGTATAGAAATTATCCAAACAAATGACTTCGTGTCCGTCAGCTATTAGTCGGTCGATTAGATGGGAACCAATAAACCCAGCACCGCCCGTCACCAAAATTCTCATAGTTTTCCAAGTAGTTATAGATATTCAACAGCTGCTATTGTGCTTGTGCTTAGAGTACCCACTCAAAGAAAGAAAATACAGCACAAGTAAGAGTATCTAAAGAACTAATGTTAGTCAAATTTCCTTTGTATGTGAGTCTTTATGTTTATATTCAATTGCTGAACAATGCTTTAAGCAAAATTATCAAACATCTTCTGGAAATACCGATCTTTTCCCTAAGATTTCATGAAATCTTTAAAAATATAAAGTTTTTTAAAGTCGGAAATGTTGTTTGTTGTTTGGAAGCAACCACCGAACAACAACCAACAATCAACGAACAACAAATTACACAACTGCCGTAGAACCGGGAACACCCGCTGGTAGAACTGTTGATTGAGTGCGTTGTGGTTCCCCAAGCATGACAATAGAACAGGTAAGTTGTCTAGCTAACTGAGTTGTGACATCACTAATAGCTAAACCACCTGGACTAGTGCGATTACGTACAAAAGGTAGCACGACTAAATCATATAATCGTGCTGCCTGCAAGATGGCCTGAGCAACATTTTCATGAGCAATAATTTGAATCTCTGGTGGATTAGCTAAAGCTAATTTTGATACCAGTAGAGAAAGTTGCGATCGCCTCCACGCTATCTTGCTGGAACTAGTGCGGCGTTCGCATACATTCAACACGGTTACTTGCGCTTGATTTGCCTCTGCGAGCATCTGGGCAAATTGCATCGGTTGCAATGTTGGTGCCATTAAATTTTCTACTGGCACCAAGATCCGCTGAATTTTTTTCGGTGATTCTACCAAACGAGTCACCGCCACTGGGCAATGTGATGACCACAAAACACTATCAATCACATTACCGAATAAACGCGCCCTCAACCCAGTTCGTTTACCCCATCCCATCAAGATTAAATTAGCCTTTTGTTCGCGTGCCGATCTGCTAATTCCCTGTGCAAAGGCATCATCGATTCGCAGTAATGGTTCTGCTTCCACACCCAATACTTTACTCAAGGCCATAGCTTTAAGCAGCAAACGTTCGCTACGTTCTAGAGAGATCTCTAATTTAGGTGCATCCATATGAGCTGTTGCAGTGGCAATAGCTAACGGTATAATCCTGCCATTTGCCTGACGTGCCAATAACGCCGCCATTTCAATTAAATACTGCTGTGTTTGGGGATTATGGACTGGTACAACGATAGTAAAAGGAGTGTTGTCTCTTTTTCCAGAATCGGTGTATGGTGGCGTTATTGACGGTTTTTCCTTCCCAATCGCGGAAGTCAAACCAACGGCAAACCGACTGCTCATCAACGAGCCTAGGGTTGATGTTAGCAACATTAAGGCGATCGCACTATTTAATAGTGTTGGCGATAGCAACTTATTCTGATACGCGACTAAAGTTGCGGCTAATGTCACACCCACCTGGGGTAATGATAATGACCACATAGTTAACATTTCCTGCCAGTTGTAGTGGTAAAGTAACTTCGCCCCCAAAGCAGCGATAAATTTGCTGGCAATTAAACCTACTACAAGCAACAGCGTTAATTTAATTGTGGTGATACTGCTGAAAAGGGTAGGCAGATCAAAGAGCAAGCCTAAATGAACAAAGAAAATTGGAATGAATAGTACGCTACCAACAAACACCACTTTCTCTTTTACCGGGCCTTCGCCAACCGCCTCATTCACTGCCAAACCAGCTAAAAAGGCTCCAACAATTTTTTCTACCCCTATCAATTGGGCACCTACGGCAGCAAGAAATACAGAAAGTAACACAAACAAGAACTGATTTCCCTCGTCGTCTCCCGAACGCCGAAAAAATTCTTTGCCTGCCCAATTGCAGCCAAGCAAAACAATAATGGTGTAAATAATTAGTGAATTAAATAAAGGAATGCTCTGCCAGAAACCCAAGTTTGCGGTGTTGGCAGCTAAACATAGGGCAAATACTAGTAGCGCACCTAAGTTCGTTAAAACCGTAGCCCCGATCGTCGTGCTGACTGCTTCGTTGTTTATTACTCCCAAGCGATTAATGAGGGGATATGCTAAAAGCGTGTGGGAAGCCAAAATAGAACCAACTAGAACAGCCTCATTCCAGCCAAAGCCAAAACTCCGACCGATCAAGATTCCCACCATCAGAGGTATACTGAAGGTCAAGCAGCCAAAGCCGAAAACTTGACTTTTTTTGCGGCGGAACTGCTCTAAGTCAATTTCTAAGCCTGCTACAAACATCAAATAAATTAACCCAATGTCTGCAAGCAGGCTCATAACAGGCGATTCTGTCTGGAATATATTCCAGCCATAGGGACCAAGTACTACCCCCGATAGCACTAAACCTACCAGTCCCGGTAGTCGTAGTCGCTCAAATACGACGGGTACGACTAAAATGACCACCAGTAGAATGGCAAAGGGAATAATGGGTTCCTTGGTGAGAACTTGGGCAGTATCTTCAACAGCAAGAACTTGTGAGATCAGTTCCATAGGTAGGACTTGCAGGGGTGATGGTGGGACTGTGATTCTCTTAGGGCAATCCTCGAATCACGATCAAAGGTCGGGGTATAAGGGTATATGGATTCAAGGGTGTAGAAGAGCAAGAAATATCTTGTTCATCTAAACCCCTACACCCCTAACCACTTATACCCCTAGTGACGAAATAACAGCAGAAGCCACCTGGACGATAAATATCAAAATTTTACTTACACTAACTAAGCAATTATCTAGGAACGAACTACCTATGGGTGGATTTGACTCAAAATGAACCGCAGGCGATCGTAGTCGTCTTTGAGCAATACGCTCAGGGTACGTCCGGCTTGTATGAGCCATTCTCGATCAGCTTTACGTAACTGATATACCTCGCGAATGGCTGCTGCGGTCAAAGAATCTACTGGCGCACTGTTGACAAAAAGCAGTGTCCGCAAAAAATCTAGCTGTTCGGTAAATTTAATTATCGCTTCACTTTCGCATCGATAAACTGGTTGATGAATTTGCGGTGGACGAGGAGGTAAATACTGATAC
Organism: Fischerella sp. PCC 9605; assembly: GCF_000517105.1. Classification (GTDB taxonomy): domain Bacteria; phylum Cyanobacteriota; class Cyanobacteriia; order Cyanobacteriales; family Nostocaceae; genus PCC9605. Next base: position 199,117 of record NZ_ALVT01000034.1, read on the forward strand.
AGTCGAGCACTAGAACCCCGTATATTGGAGCCTGTTGCAAAGCCTACGATCGCAGCACGAAATTCGGTTTTGAGCATGGCGAATATCTGGGGTTGTTCCTCTCGCAACTCCTGTAGCGACAATCCTAGAGCCACTGGTCTGTGTACGGAATCGATGGGCATAGTCGTGGCATGGTAGACCACAGCATACACTTGATTGCCTGATTCTTCATCCACAGAAAAAACCCAACTGCCAAAGGGAGGCATGGGAGGAAAGCTCAAGTCTTCCGGTTCCAGACACTGGGCTAAAAACTCACAAGTAGTAGTTTCGACCACCTCCGCAAAGTGGTTGGGGTGGCGATCGCCTCTGTTAAATTGTGGCAGGGGAAGACGCATAGTTATCAAAAGTCACGCATTCAAAAGTCACGCATTCAAAAGTCAAGAGTCACAATGTTATGAACTATTGACTCTTGACTCTGGACTTTGGACTATTTTGCTTTTTTACGTCCGGCTGTTGTCTCTACAGGTTCTAGTTCTGAGAGACGAAAGGTAATTAATTTATCCCAGTTACCACCTTCAAACAGTACGGCGACCTTGCCATCACTTACCCGTTGCACGAGTCCTTCATAGCGATAATAGGTATCTTTCGGATTCTTGACGCGAACAGTTGCTCCTGGCAGGATCATGATTTTTACTCTCTAGGTTTCCTGTTAATAGCTTAATACTTGTGACTGGTCATTGGTTAGTTGTTGGTAGTTGGTTGTTGGTTGTTAGAACCAACAACAAACAACAAACAACAAACAACACACAAAGGATTAATATTTCTGCTTTTGGCGAAAATTAGCCACAGACTCGACTATTCCCAAGGCAATAAAGTTTTTCAACATAGCAGAACGCCCGTAACTCATCCAAGGTAAGGGAATTCCTGCTACTGGCGCTAAACCAACAGTCATGCCAATGTTGACAATCATCTGAAACACGATCATGGACAAAACACCAATAGCTAATAATGAGCCAAAATTATCTTTGGCAGTTTGGGCAACGTGTAACAGGCGCAGACAAATTAAGCAGAAGACAAAGAGCAATATCAAACAGCCAATGAAACCGAATTCTTCTCCCACGGCAGAGAAGATAAAATCTGTGTGCTGTTCGGGAACGAAATTCAACTGAGTCATCGGACCTTTGAAAAGACCCCATCCCCACCACTCACCAGCACCAATGGCAATGCGAGATTGGATTTGGTGATAAGCAGCGCCGAGGGGATCGGCTTTGGGGTTCATGAATGAAGTGAGTCGGTCTTTTTGATAGTCTTTCAGCACGTGGTTCCAAATAAACAGTCCTAATTCGCCACCCAGCATATTCAGACTCCATGCACCGATAGCGCCAAAGTTATATTTTCGCCAAGGGAGGGTACGCCAGCCAACAATCCCCATGATTACTGACCAAACTAACCCTAACGGGCCGAAAGTAATGTCTTTGGAGAAAGCGATCGCAAAGGGCCAGGGTATGCTAAACAAAATCGCGGCAAAAATCGGAGAAATCATTAGTATCAACCAGCCTGGGTTAGCATTTGCCCAGTACAACATCCCCAAGACGATCGCACCAAATACTAGTGATGTTGCCAAGTCTGGTTGCAAAAATACCAATCCCCAAGGAATGGCAGTAATTGCCAAAGCGCGGAAAACGCTATCAAGGCTAGAAGCAGTGCGTTTGTGTAGCAAAGCGGCTAGGGTGATAATGATCCCGATTTTGGCAAATTCTGAAGGCTGGATGTTGAAACCAAAGATGTTGATCCACCGTTGTGCGCCTTTAGCACTGTGACCAATTACCATGACTGCGATCAAGCTGATGTTGGTAATTGTGTATGTCACCCAATGCCATTGGAGTAGATTTTCATAACGAAAGCGGGCCAGCATCAAGGCGATCGCGCAACCAATAGCACCAATCAGCCAGTGCCACCACCAGTCGGTGAGTCCCTGGTTCAATTCGGTACTGCGGATCATGATGCCACCAAATATGGTCAAACCTACGGGCAAACAAAATAACAGCCAGTCCATTTGCTGCCAAGGTTTAAACCAATATTTCCAGCGAATTTGCAAGAGGGGAGAGCGTGACCTTTTTAACAACATGGGGGGATTGTAGACTCTTAGTTTTTAGATTTTAAATTTACTGACTACTAAAAGTCTGTATTCCGACCCATAGTTTGTTACCCAGACAAAAATTACAATTTCTTATGTAAGGGCAGCAACTGATACTTTGCCTGCGATTATTTGGGCGATCGCCTTGAATGCTTTGGCACTGGCTGAATCTGGATCGGCTGCAACTATTGGTACACCACTGTCTCCGCCGATGCGCGTGGAAATTTCTAATGGTATGCACCCCAACAACGGCACTCCCAACTCTGCCGCTGTTTTAGAGCCACCACCAGATCCAAAAATGTCATACTGCTTATCCGGCATATCCGGGGGAATGAAATAACTCATGTTTTCGACTATCCCCAAGACAGGTACGTGCATTTGCTGAAACATTCGCAAACCTTTGCGAGAATCTAACAAAGCGACAGTTTGCGGTGTCGTTACAATCACTGCTCCTGCCATTGGCACTGCTTGTGTCAATGTTAACTGAGCATCCCCTGTTCCCGGTGGCATATCGACAATCATATAGTCCAGTTCTCCCCATTGCACTTGATAGAGAAACTGGCGAATTACCCCATTCAGCATTGGCCCGCGCCAAATCACAGGCTGATCGCGGTCAATCAAAAAGCCCATTGATACTAGTTTGACGCCATGATTGAAAGCAGGCTCCAATACTTCTCCTTTCTCCGAGGAGCGCACTACAATCTGAGCATCAGCTAATCCCAGCATCGTAGGATCGTTAGGCCCGTAAATATCCGCATCAAGCAAACCTACCTTCGCCCCAGATTGTGCCAGAGCGACTGCTACATTCACAGCCACCGTACTTTTACCGACGCCGCCTTTACCACTAGAAATGGCGATAATATTCTTTACACCAGTCACGCCTGTGCGATCGGGTAAACTTTTTTGCTGGGGTGTTTCTGCTGTTACTTCTACGGATACATCCGTAACACCTGGTAAAGTTTTCACCGCTTTTTGACAGTCTTCCACGATGAATTCACGTAACGGGCAGGCAGGTGTAGTCAACACCAAAGTAAAATTTACTTTGCCTCCGTCAATTTTAATGTTGCGAATCATATTCATTTCTACCAGACTTTTGCGGAGTTCTGGGTCTTGTACCGGTCGCAACACTTCTAAGACTGAGCGAGAATCGAGGACATTATTCATAGTGTTTTTACCCTTACTGCCGCAACATTATTTAACAAACAGCAATGATTATCTAGTTATCTACTTGCATCTTAACTTTGTTGGGTAATAGGTAATAGGTAATAGGTAATTGAGAAGACTTATTCTTTCCATTACTCATTACCCATTACCCCTTATTCCTTACCTAAAAATCAAAACAACTATCCTTGAGTGGTTTCCCTTTCCCTGAAACTGCTGATAATGTCCCTTTTTCAACTGCCTCGATTAAAGCTTTGGCGACGCGATCGGCGTAAGGACGAGAAAATGACCAAATCAAGGGCGATAACCAACCGCGTAGTGTAACAGAATATGACAAATAGGTACCGCAAAGGGTAGACTCTATAGTGTAAGTGATTCGTTCTTCAACACCAGGAATCGCCAATATTCTGATACTCAGTAACTCTCTGGGATTGACGCGCTCTACAAAAATACGTATCGGAATTGGTGAAAAACGTGTCACCGCTTGATAAATTAATCCTGGTTTGGGTACTAATCCATAAGGGACGTTCGTGCTTTTGAGAAGTGGATGCCAGGAGACGTCTGCCAAGTTAACTAGCTTTTGCCACAGTTCATCAACAGAAGCAGAACTAATCTCGCGATAAGTTCGTATTAGAGAAGCGCAAAACCGACGACGTTTGCGGTGGATGAAGTTGGGCAACCAAGCTCGCATTTTCCTAATCCTCTTCGCTACATGCTTTCTGGTAACTCTTGCATGATGGATGGGTATTGGGTATTGGGGAATGGGGATTGGGGATTGGGTAAAGGGTAAAGGGTAAAGGGTAAAGGGTAAAGGGTAAAGGAATATTACTACCCTTTCAGCCTTCCTCCTTTACCCTTCCCCCTCTTGTTTTTTCCCATGCCCTTTGTCCCATGCCCCTTAACCCTTTCCAGTCCCTAGTTCTTAGTCTCTAGTCCCCATTCTCCTTGAAACTTCTGATGCCTGAGGTAACAACCCTGCAAGAGAAACCATATTTTTTCTACTTTTTATAAATACTATTAATCAGCACCCGATATCTTCCTACCTACTGCGGAAATGCACAGAAAAATTTGGTGTGCGATTATACTGTTTTACTTTGATTTTGGTGAATAGGGTCTCCACAGTAAAATTTGGGCTAAATTCAGACATAGCATTTAGGTTTTACCAAAGTAATTTTTTTGTCAAAGTAGCCCGCTTTTGAATTACTTACAAGGTCAAAAGTGCTTATAGACTAATTCGCCAAAGTAGAGTATTCATACCAGAATATTTACATTTAGAAAAGAAGTTGAAAAAAATCAATCAATATACAAGCCTATACGCATTTGAGAGAAAATAACTCTAGTCATGCCCACCCACTGCCTGAATGCTTGATCCTCAAGAGAAAAGCAAGGTGGGCATTTTTAGCCGAATTGTTGGCTGCTGCTGTGGTGGGTTCTTAGTTAAAAAATTGTTGCTTTTTGCAAATAGTTATTTAGGTTGTTGAATTTATGGTGACTAACTCTCAAAGACCGGCTTTACCAGTAGAATCATCTGCATCTTTACCACCAACTGACGCTAAAGCTAGGGTCAGTGAGTTTATGAAAAGTTTACAAGACGAAATTACCCAAGCTTTAGAAAAATTGGATGGTGTAGGTAAATTTCAGGAAGATTCTTGGGAACGTCCGGAGGGAGGCGGTGGGCGATCGCGCGTGATGCGAGAAGGCGCAATCTTTGAACAAGGTGGTGTAAATTTTTCTGAAGTTTGGGGTTCCCATTTACCGCCTTCAATTCTCGCACAACGCCCAGAAGCAAAAGGACATGATTTCTATGCCACAGGCACTTCAATGGTGTTGCATCCCCGCAATCCTTACGTACCCACCGTTCACCTCAATTATCGCTATTTTGAAGCAGGCCCGGTATGGTGGTTTGGTGGTGGTGCCGATCTGACCCCCTATTATCCCTTTGCTGAAGATGCCATTCATTTCCATCAAACATTCAAGCAAGCCTGTGATGCTCATCACTCAGAGTATTACCCAGTCTTTAAACGCTGGTGTGATGAGTATTTTTACTTAAAGCATCGGGGGGAGACGCGGGGCGTTGGTGGTCTGTTTTTTGATTATCAAGATGGTCAAGGTGCTTTATATCGCGGTCCTCATACTGATAGCGAAGCTGCTAAGTACAGCAACCAATTGGGAACTATTGCACCACGCAGTTGGGAAGATTTGTTTGCCTTTGTGCAAAGCTGCGGCAAAGCCTTTTTAAGCGCCTACCTACCAATCGCAGAGCAGCGACACAAGATGGAATATGGCGATCGCCAACGCAATTTTCAACTGTACCGCCGGGGACGGTATGTAGAATTTAATCTAGTTTATGACCGAGGTACAATTTTTGGACTGCAAACCAACGGTCGTACCGAATCAATTTTGATGTCCCTACCTCCCCTAGTACGGTGGGAATACGGCTACAAGCCTGAGCCAAACTCACCCGAAGCCGAGTTGTACGAAACCTTCCTCAAACCCCAAGACTGGGTAAACTGGACACCAAGCCATACGTAAAGAGTGTGAGTTAAACTACTAAAGGAAAGCACTAAGCAATCAAGGTGACAGTTGTTGCTGTAGCTTGCTAATTTCAAGCTACAGAATCAATCCACCCGTTGCAAGTGAGTAACATAATTAACCAATACCATTCCGTCCATCTCCTTTCAATTAAGAGGGATAAGTGGTTATGGGGATGTTAGTGGTTAGTGTTTGTTGTTTGTTGTTTGTTGTTTGTTGTACCCTGCGGGAAGCCGAGTAAAGCGCGTCTATGGAACAACTAACAACAATCAACTATCAACTAACAACCAGCAACCAACAACTAACAACTAGTCAATATTGAGAATGCCAAGGGGAGGCTCAGTGATCGACATAGACCAAAAAACTTATACAACTCAGGACGGTAATACCGTTATCGTCTTGACACCCACAGGCCGCCTGGATATTACCACAGCATGGCAATTTCGCTTGAAATTGCAGGAGTGTATTTCCAAACTCAGCCGTCATGTGGTTGTGAATTTAGGTCAAGTGAATTTTATTGACAGTTCTGGGCTGACTTCTCTGGTGGCAGGAATGCGCGATGCTGATAAAGTTAAAGGCAGTTTTCGTATCTGTAATGTCCACCCAGAAGCCAAACTGGTGTTTGAAGTAACGATGATGGACACGGTATTTGAAATCTTTGAAACGGAGGAGGAAGCTTTAGAAGGTGTACCTCGTAGTATTGCCAGCTAGTTCAAAGTCAAATATGAATAGTGAAGAGTCCAAAATAGAGACACTTCATAATTCATAATTCATAATTTAGTACTGTTTTCGCTTGGTGTAGCGATAAGGCCCTAAAATCGCTCCCCAAGTAGCCCCTCCGGTATTAGGATCAATTCCTTTGTCATAACTATGCAATTCTTTCTGAGTCACTTCAAACCCCAAGGAAACTTGTACAGTATTGCCAGTGTAACTAAAACAGCAACGAGTTTCTGGAGGTGGGGTAGCAGTAAACTGATAGCTGTTGGCAGCTAGTGTTTGCTGAGTGACGTTGAGAATGCAACCAGGTAGTAAATCTAATTGTTCAGGCTTGAGGGTGTGAAGTAACGAGGGGTTTAGACCAGCGCCACGCAACGCTGTTGGATCTTTGGGCATATAGTATTGTACATTTAGAGGTGCATCAAGTTCACCCCCTGACCTGAGCCGCATAATCCGTTGGCGGTAGGGTTGATCCAATTTCACAATATTGGCTTGTTCTGCAAATAATGTCAGGCTGTCTTCTGGAAACAGAGGAACAGGTATTTGCCACAGACGCAAGTGGACATACCAAGCAGGTTCTGCTAGAGCTTGTTCTCGATTATCAAATTCACCAGCTAAGTAATTAGCGAGGCAGAGTAACTGTGGCGAGAAGGTCATAAATCTAAAGCGTATTCACAAATTATTATAATTTGTGCGTGCTTTCCAAGGGAAGAGGGATTAAAAGCTATATGGTCTTGCCATGTGTTATGACTTTTGGTAACTAAAGTGTAACTTAATACAAAAATATAAATAAAACCTCCTGCTAAGAGGAGGTTGTTTATTTTTAATATTGAAATTTAATTCTTAGAGGTCATTTATAAAGTAAAAATAAAATTTTTGTAGGGGAGCCACTGCGTTGGGCAGCTCTGCCGACTTGTAGCAAGTGGCGTTGTGTTAGGCGCATATTTCGGTATGATTTGTCACGAAAAATATGATCAAAGTGCCTAACGCACCATGTTAGATAGTGGTGCGTGATAGCAAAGCCGTAACACACCCTACTTAAAATTTACCCCGTTGCTGAATGAAGGGATGATATCATTTATGTAAGTACAATTTGATACTTCAAGTAGTGAAGTAATAATTTAAGTGAGTATCGAGCGCATTTCTTCGGTCTTAGAAGAGCATAAAGTTTTTCGGTGAAGGCGTGCAAGATAATGACGCAATCGGGTGTTTTCATTTTCCACTCGCGTCATATATGTTTGACTGAATAATTTGGTCTCCATCAGGGATAAAACTTGGGTAAACTTTCCAGCCATCGGTAAGATAAAAATAACTTTTCCACTGTTTAACAATTTCCCACAATGGCTCAAACGTTTCAGCACTGTGGTCTCCTAAAACCCACGCTAAAATACCTTGACTAAAATGATTTAGTGCTGTCCACAACCAAATTTTGTTTTTTTTGAACCGATGAATGTCTCTAATTCGTCTAGTTCTCCAACCTTTGGAACTATATCTTCTTTTGGTACATCCGGCAGTTTTTCTCCCAATTGTTTAATCCAATAAATGATGCTAGTATGATGCACACCTTTGACTCGTTCAATCGCGCGAAAACCCATACCGTTGAGGTACATTTTTACGCATTCTTTTTTGATCTCTTCTGAATATCCTTTCGGCGGATCGTACAGGTCGATAAACTGGCGGTCGCATTTGATACAAATTTGCCCGCAGCTTACCTCTACGCTTTCCGTTCTTACGAATTTCCCTAGACCCACACTATGGACATTCCACAGTAGATCACCTCAATTCATCCCTCTATTATGCAACGCCTAATTTACTTTATAAATGGTTTCTTAGTATTTATACTCTTATGTGGAAAATGATTGGATAACTTATCGAATAAATTTTAACAATAGAGATATAGCTCTACTTATCTTGTGTAGCCTCATCCAGTGCTTTCTGAATAGCTTGTCTCACGAATTCCGGATAATTTTCTTGCTGGCTTAATGCATCTTTCATTGACTTACTGATACGAATATTGAGCCGTTCGGTTAAGGGTTCTTCTCTGTCAGTAGTAAACGGTTTGAGATTATCTGGGTTCCCTTTGGGATTAGGCATTTATATGTAAATGTAAATATAGATAGCGTTTTACATGTAGGCACGTGAAATAATAGTTAATTGGTGGCTGTACTTCCGGCAAGTCGTCACAGCCACCAAGTCCATCCACTACCGATGAACAACTATATGATGACACGCAAAGAACTAGAAGCGCTATCACTTGAAGATTTACGCGCTATGGCATCTCACTATGGAGTGCAACCATTTGGAAGCTATGGTAAACCTGAAGCTTGGATCGCGGTGCTAACTAGCTTTCCTTATCGTGCTATTGACCAGATGAAAGATGGTATCGGCTTGCACTCACCTGGAATTGAAATCTACAGACATATCACAGTAGCACTTGATATGATTGGGAAACCTACAGAAAGCCAAATGGGATTGTTGCGACTAACCAAAGAGGAAGAATACTTTGAGGATGAGCAGATGAGGTTTTATCAGGACAAGCTTTATAAACTGTATAGAGTAAAAATGCTGTTGCATGAAGCGGTAAAGATTCTAGTTAGCTAAGCTTGCGCGATCGCGTTATTTAACCCTTCATCATTGGAGGGTTTTTTTAGATATAATGATTATTTATACTTTTTTGATCTTGTCAGGCAGCTTGCAGTTTGCAAAATTTTTTAGAAAATCAATTTATAAATTTCATAGATACTAAAAGCACGCGAAACAAGCGTAAAATTAACCTAAGATTAAGCACTTACCTAGAAAAATAATAGAAATTAGCTTCAAGATAGTTAAAACCCTTGATATTATGTCGTTAACCCGTACTGTATCCGATACAAAGCGAGCTTTCCACACTCTCCACACCCGTCCGATCAACACTATTTATCGGCGGGTAGTAGAGGAATTAATAGTAGAAATGCACCTACTGTCAGTAAATGTCGATTTCAGCTACAATCCTATTTATGCCTTGGGCGTCGTCACTTCCTTTGACCGCTTTATGCAAGGCTACCAGCCAGAACAGGATAAAGAGTCGATATTTAATGCTCTGCTACGGGCAACAGAGGCAGATCCGCAAACCTACAGACAGGATGCTCAACGCTTGCAAGATATTGCCAAAAGTCTGTCAACTCAAGATTTAATTGCCGCTTTAAGCCAACAAACTCAATTAAATCGTGATGCTGACTTACAAGCACATCTACAAGCGATCGCCAACAACCCCAACTTTAAATACAGCCGCTTGTTTGCGATTGGTTTATTCTCTTTACTAGAACAGTCAGACCAAGAATTGGTCAAAGACGAAAAAAAACGTACTGAAGCACTGAAAAGCATTGCTGCTGGCTTGCACTTATCAGATGACAAACTCAACAAAGATTTGGAACTTTACCTTTCTAACGTAGATAAGATGTCGCAAGCACTAGTGGTAATGGCAGATTTGCTTTCAGCCGATCGCAAAAAACGCGAACAACGCAATCAAAAATCAAATACTACCGTTACTCCCCCAAAGAATAACGAATAGTGATGAGCGCCCTTTGCGGGTGCTTCTCGCTTCTAAGTAGGACGGCGTAATTAATTAAAGGTTTGTAGTGTAGACGCTCGTAGAGCGGCTTCCCGTAGGGTGGACTTTAGTCCTCAAAAAAGGGCTAAAGCCCTTACTACGAACTTATTTCAATAATTTTACGTTACTTAAAATGGTTTGATTTATTTCCGCCGGCTTACTTAGGTTAGAGGAAACAATAGCTGAAGTTCGCTTTATCACTATTAAGAGTGCCAGCGCACCAAAGATAGTGGAGTTTTTTCTATAGCCAGAACTTAATTTGATTTAAGCTTTACTGATGTAGAGACACTCCTAGGGGCATCTCTACCAAACACGTTAGTTTTAATTTCCTTGTTGATTTGGAGCTGTGGGCTGTTGCAAAGAAGTGCCAGGATTAATAGGAAAGGGAATTGAATTGGGTTGATTAAGGTCAGAGTTACCTTGAGGATTGAACGGAGCTGCTGGTGGTGTACCAGGATTGATCGGCAAAGAAGGAACAGGAGCACCTGGGAGAGAATTCGGCGATTTTTCTGAAGAACCGGGTATAATTCCTAAAGAAACGCGATCGCCACCTACTTGCCGCAGCAAATCTAATAATTCTATGACATCGTTATAAGTTGCTGAACGTGAGGCATTCAATACTAAAGTGCCGTTAGGATTTTCTTGCAGATACTGTCTTAAAATATCTGCCAGTTGTTCGCGTTTGATTGGTTGTTTTTCTACATAGGTTTGACCAACAGCATCAATAGTCACGGGTAATATTTGTCGTCCTTGGGGTAAATTAACATTACCTGCTGTAGATGAACTAGCTTTGGGCAAATCAACGTTAATTACTTGCTGCCGAGTAAATTGCAAAGATGCCAAAATGAAAAACGTCAAGATACAAAAAATGACATCAATTAAGGGAATAATTTGAACTTGAGCTTCTTCAATGGGAGTATGCAAGTTAATTTTCATCGTCTCGCTCTTATGCTAGATTGCAATGGAATATTTGACAATTCGTAGTGGGTAATTTAAAGCTCACTACGAACCAATTTTTTTGTGCATTTTTCCTAGAATTATCTGCACTGATTTATTTGTCTGAATCAGATGTATCTTCGGAAATTTCTGGAGGATCGGAAAACCTGTTTTGAGTTCGCTTGCGTCGAGGAATAAAATTTTCTCCCGTAGAATCGTGGGCAACGCCCTGAGGTAGCGCCTTGTTTGGCTTACTATTGCTTAAATCAGCTGGAGACTGCAAGTAAAGCATTTCTAAATCATTCCCTGCCTTGCGAAATACTTTGACTTGATTGACTAACAGACCTTGAAACAATCGGTAAAATATCAAGCTGAAAATGGCAACTGCTAGCCCCACCGCTGTACTGTACAGAGATTCGCCAATACCAGTAGTTACTCCCGCTGTGGCTTCTGTTCCCAAATCTCCAATCCGAATTGATTCCAAAGACCTAATTAAACCCCAAACTGTACCAAACAATCCCAACAGAGGAGCCACAGCAATTACAAGTTCTAAAACTTTTTCGCCCCGCCGCATCTGAGCCAATTCGGTTTCCGCAGTTGACTCCAGTGCCAGTCGAAATAATTCCGCATTGTTTTTCGGCAGGCTTAAGGGGGCAAAAAGAAATCTGCCTATCGGTTGATCTGTTGCCTGTCTAGCCATGTCCGCAGCGATTCCCCAATCTTGACGAGCCGCTTCTAAAATGCGATCGACAGTTTCCTTTTCCTGGGTCAAAATTCGCAACCAAAACCACAGGCGCTCTAAAACCACACTTAACGACAACACTGAGAAGAAAAGCAACGGCCATACTACTGGCCCAACCTTGCGAAATATATCTAAAATATCCACAGTTTAGGTTTTCTCCGTCTATTCACCGAGCAACTATTCCAAAGCATTTTAATACCAGAGATGAATACACAAACTTCTATAATCGTTTAACTTCTATAGAAAATAATGTAGTAATAGGCAACTGGTAGCATCTTCCAGACATCCTAGGGCGGTTATTCCCACAAGAAGTTCGAGGAAGTATTTGTCAACATTAAAAATAACTAGAGGTGAAGGTCATGAAAATTTCAGTTCAATCACTTTATAATTGGTATCGCAGCGTAATTCGCAATCCTAAGTACCGCTGGTGGGTAATTTTAGGAACATTGCTATATTTTGTCAGCCCATTTGATATCGCTCCAGACTTTCTACCCATCGTGGGACAAATTGATGATGTTTTTCTTTTGACGTTGTTGGTAACTGAGGTATCTGGGCTAGTGATTGAAGGCTTTAAAGCGCGTCGGGGTAATATTGACGCTAAAACAGCCAATTCAGCCGAGGATTCTACCTCCAAAGCTACTGTCGATGTTGATGCGGTTTCTGTCAAGTAGTTACAAATACAACATACAATTTAACAACCCCCTCCTGTTGCTGCGATTGCTGCGTTACTTGGGAAGGGGGATATTTTTTTGGAATATAGTCAAGAGTTAGTGGTTAGTGGTTGGTTGGTCGTTGGTTGTTGGTGGTTGGTTGGTGGTTATTTCCAATGCCCAATGCCCACTTTCCCACTCTCTCACTCTCCCAACCCTATTCCCGTTTAATTACTTATGAGCGATCGCCAAATTATTGGACTGCTACCAGCTGGTGGACAGGCAAAACGCATTTCTCCCTTACCACTGAGCAAAGAATTATATCCAGTCGGATTTCAAGATTTTGGTGAAAAATGTAACTGGCGACCGAAGGTAGTTTGTCAATATCTACTAGAAAAAATGCGACTGGCTGGCATTGATAAGGCATACTTTATACTGCGTCCTGGTAAATGGGATATCCCGGCGTATTTTGGCGATGGCGCAATACTTTCCATGAGTTTGGGTTATCTGATGATGGGTTTGCCTTATGGTGTACCTTTCACCTTGGATCAGGCTTATCCCTTCGTCCGAGATGCTGTGGTAGCCTTGGGTTTTCCTGATATTTTATTTCAGCCAGAGGATGCCTATGTGCGGTTAATAGCACGCCTTGAAACAAGTAAGGCAGATGTGGTTTTGGGATTATTTCCTACCAATCAACCTCAAAAAGCGGGTATGGTTGATTTTGACGAAACAGGTAGAGTCAAACTGATAATTGAAAAGCCGCTTCAGTCGGATTTGCGCTATATGTGGGGTATTGCCGTTTGGACACCTGCCTTTACCCAGTTTCTGCACGAGTATCTCATACCTCTTAAAGCAGATTCTAATTTGTCACAGCTGCCAGAAGTACCGATAGGGAATGTAATTCAAGCTGCTATTAAACTGGGTTTTCACGTAGCAGCGGAAGTGTTTGCTGATGGAAGTTACCTAGATATTGGTACGCCTAATGATTTAGTGCGGGCAGTGCGGTATTTTGCTGCTTTAGCATCAGAGGAAGATTAAGGATCTACAAAAAACGCTAGGACTGTTTCTAATTGACTAGTTTTAGTAGATTGAGGGTAAGTTGGCGATCGCGTCGGTACAATACCTACTCCACAACAGACAAGTAAGTGCGATCGCTTATCTTTTTCCTGTGTCTGTGACAATGTCTGGCAACAAACTGCTGCGTATCTATAGCACTCTAGTTAAAACTAGGAGGAGATTGCCGAAAATTTACAGAAATTTTAATAAAACCTAAATTTTATTACCACTTTTTTATTACTAAAAAGCTAGATAATATTATATCTACTTAAATAGAAAGATATAAAAAACTACCTGTAAAAATAGCTTTTGTTTGTAAAAAAAATTACTAATATTCAAAAGGTAATAAACATTAGGCTATGGCTGATTGTTTTGTTAAGTACACAGTCAAAATCATTATTAACGAATGAATGCCTTGGAGTGAGTCTACAATCAACAACCTTTAAATGGAGAACTAATGCGTGGCAAACTTGAATGACTTATTCCAAATCTCAAGAGGTTGCGACAACTTCCAAAGAACAGGAGATGTAATTTTTGTTCATGGACTGATGGGTCATCCCCGAGAGACTTGGCATCCCACAGGCAAGAACGATGATAATAATTTCTGGCCAGCTTGGCTGGGAGAGGAACTACCAGACGTCGGTATTTGGTCACTGGGTTACGAAGTAGAAGCCTTTGCCTGGAAGGGCAACACTATGCCCCTAGTAGATCGCGCAACCAATACTTTGGCACTTCTAGATACATACGAAATTGGCGATCGCCCGCTGATTTTCATTACCCATAGCATGGGCGGATTGTTGGTTAAGCAGATGCTTCGCCACGCATACGATTTCGGAAATCCAAGATGGAAGGCAATTGTAGAGCAGACGAAAGGCATTGTTTTTCTGTCAACTCCTCATTCGGGTTCCGACTTAGCAAATTGGATTAACTATATCGGTGGTATTCTCAGAACCACAGTCAGTGTTGATGAGCTTGAAGCACACCATTCTCGTTTACGGGAACTAAACCTTTTGTATCGAAATCACGAACGCCTGAGTCAAATTCCAATGGAGGTTTACAGTGAAAAACAGAAAACCTACGGAAAAATTCTCGTTGTGAATGAAACCAGTGCCGACCCAGGCATTCGTGGTGTAATTCCAATACCAATGGATAACGACCACATCTCAATCTGTAGACCGGAATCAAAAGATAGTCCTGTCTATCGTCGAGTGAAGAGATTTATTTGCGACCATTTAAAGACTCCTTTACAGCCGATTCAATTTGAACAGAAGGATAAAAAACTTGAAAAATTAACCATCGATCGGCGTAGTGGCGGTGTTTACTTTGGAACTGGCTCGGTTCATATCGATGGGGATGTAGTCGGAGGTAATCAGGAAAAACTTGACAAGTAAAGCTTACAGTCTTTTGTGAACAATATCTGGCAAGCTCTCTTAACCTACCGAATGTTGGTTATGTGTCTGATTTACTCTTTTCAATAAGCGGGGAGGAAGTTAAGTCAGTGAGTGATGATTCCGAACAAAATCCCTCATCTGGGCAACAGAATACTGAAAAATCGGGGCAGGATAATAAAAGCGAGGGTGCTGAGGCATTCAATCACACCAATCCACAGGAAGAGTTCTTCAAGAAATTATTAGGCGAAGATACAGCTCGAAACATTAATGAATCCTTGCAATGGCAAGGAGCGGCAAACATATATATTGATGCCCGTAGTGGTGGTGCTTATTTTGCGAACCAAGTGGATATCGAAGGAGATATAGTAGGGGGCAATCAGACAAAATCGATTAAACGCAGTTCTGTAAAAGACATAGCTGGACAAGTATTAAGTGCTGATATTGAAAAAGTACGTAGTGTCTATGTTGAGACCACTAGCTACCAGCAAGCAAAAAGAATCTTAAAAGAGAAGCACGTTTTGATCCTCTGGGGTGATTCTAAATTCGGTAAGCAAACTACTGCAATCCATCTGCTTTCGCACCTCAAGACTGAAGAAATTTTTGAAATCGACCCAGGAGTAGAAGACCTCAGTTTATTTCAATGTCAAGCGAAACAAGTGTATGTGATTGATACACTGGCAAGTGATAGCGCTTATAAACTAAGTAGTTATCTACTCAAAGGCCTGAATCACAAACTCAGACAACAAGATAGTTATCTTGTCATCACTGTAGACAGTCGTGTGCGGCTATCGCCAGAAGCTTTGGGCGACTATATCCTTAATTGGAGTGAATTACCAAACAATGAGGAACTGCTAGAAAAACATCTCGCATGGTATTTCAAAGACCAATCCATGCTTGATAATAGTCACTCCTTGATTGAGTCAGAGTCAGTACGTCAGCTGCTCAACCACTACCTATTACCCGGTGAAGTAGATCAGTTAGCAGAAATCCTTGCCAAGGTTGTTAGGAAAGAGCTTGAGCCGGAGGAAGCACTGGCACGCTTTAGTGTTCGTGTTCGAGAGCAAGTTGAATCCTGGTTCGAGAAAGAAGAAAATCAAGATCTGAGTAAATATGTCTTCATGATTACTCTGGCAGTTCTCAGCGGAAGTAGCTATCAAGCAGTCGTCGATGCTAGTCAGCGTTTACAATTTCTGATCAAACCCCCATTAGACGGCAAAGAGGTTGCCGATGCTGAGCCACTTTTCAACAGAAGACGCAGCCAGTGGTTAAAAGATGTTTGCGCTCACCTAACCGATGGATATGAAAATACTGAGTTTGGACGCAGTCGAGTTGAGCTAATTGAACTGGATAATCCCAGATTTCAGCCAGCTGTTCTACATTATGTTTGGAAAGAGTACGATCGCTTACGGGAACCGCTGCTTTTATGGTTGTGTGAGCTAGGGTCGCACCCTAGTTTTGAGGTACGGATCAGAGCTGCGGCGGCAGTTGGTGAACTAAGTAAGTATGCTTTTGGTTTTGTGCTGGACAAAGTGCTGCGACCTTGGGCAAATTGCGAGGATCGCCGTTTGCAGAGATTAGCTGCACAAGCCATCAGCATACCAGTATTTGAAAGCGATCTTGCCCCACAAGTTCTAGGTTTGCTGCATCACTGGAGTACAGTAAATAATCCAAACTTACGTTGGACAGCCACAGCTGCTTATGGAGGCTATGTTGGATTGCGCTTTCCTGATATCGCGCTGCGAGATCTGTTTGCGATCGCCAAATCTGGAGACAGACTGTTATTTTTAGCGCTAGCCGAAAGCGTAGTAATCCTCTTTGAAGCTGGACAGTTTTTGCCTGGTCAATATCTTAAAGTTCTTAACACACTGCAAGTGTGGACAGAACAAACAAAGACAAACATGACAAACCAGTTGAGTTTAGGAATCTTCTTGCTGTTGATGCGTGAGCCAAAAGTTCCACCAGAATTCAATAACAGCCATTTGCCTACATTACTGTGGCTCTTATGGGAAGAATATGAATTTGTTCAAGAACATCCCAAAACAGAGCGGACATATGAAAAAATTGTGACCGATCTATTGCGGAGTTCCTTAAATCTAAAGCTGACTCGCAAACTCGTGTTAGATGAACTCCACAATTGGCTCAAGCTGGTAGATTTTGATCGTCGGCTACTTCCAGTCCTTTGGCGAATTATATATTTACTTGTTAATCAAGGAATCGAACGAGAGAGAGAACGTATCCTTAAATACCTTCAAAGATGGGCAGATGTTGAACAAGCCAATGCTGCCAGCAAAATACTATCAAAAATTCAAAAGTATCTAAATATCTAGTAGAAGAGGTAAAACAATGGCAAACACATACAGTCCTATTTTCAGCAAAGAACCACTTCGCGGGGGATTATTTCAGCGCCGGCCAGTCCCTGAACCAGGGATAGCCCTAGTTTTTTCCGGTGATGGGCAACCCTTATTAACTATTGCACAGGGTCAAAGGGGACCCACCAAGGGAGAAATGGTTTGGGGCAAATATAATCTGCTTTACAAGGTAGATATGACTGAACACCCATTGAGTTTTCGGTGTGACTTACCTTGTACAACTGACGCTTTCGATTTTCATGCTGAGGTCAAGTTCAATTGCTCAGTACATAACCCGGAAATAATTGTACGACGCAATGTGACTGACGTTTATGAAGTACTAGAACCTCTAATTGTTGAGGTCATGCGAAGCATGAGCCGTAACTATGAGTTTAAAGAAGTTGGTATTGCAGAGCGTGAGATAGGCGACAGGGTGAAACAAGAAGTATACGATGCAGGATTCCAACTCAATCGCTTTGTATTGAAACTATCTTTAGAACAAGAAGTACGAGATCGAATTCGCAGAAAGACAAATATTCAGGAAGAAGTTGAAGTCGATATTACAAGTATTAAAGGAAAAAGTGAAGTGGAGAAAACAGCTATCGAGGAACAGAACAAGCTAGAAAAGCTCAAGATAGAAAGCGATAAATTAGAGATCGAGCGCTTGCGAATCAGAATGGACTTTTACAGCGAAATTATCCAGACTGGTAGCTTGCAATTGCTGATATTGCAACTTGCTAAAAACCCTAATGATGTAATGGCTGTTGCTCAAATGCTCAATCAACAGCGTCAACTCGCTGTTAATAATGAAGTTAAACTGCTAGAAGTATTGTTAAAAGAAGATGCTATAGAAGGGTCTCAACTCGATGATGCAGGTAAACATATAGTTCAGAGATTGATTGGTCTTATAGAACGTCCAGCACCTGCTTTGGAAGCCACTCTCACCAAAAATGCAGAAAGTCAGAAAGCTCTACTAGAAACAGACGAAACCAAGAGTGACTCCTCCGAACCTACAATTCCTGAAATTAACTGGGACGAAGACGACTAAAATAATTAATTTACGTAGCCTCATGAGAGAAAAAGGCAAAAAATCATCGTGATAGAGTTCCTGCAAAGCACAATTCGAGCATTCTGGGAACTGCTTCTACTCATACCAATTCCGTGGCGGTTTCTAGTTGTTTTACTCCTGTTCATGCTCGTTTTCCCCTGGTTTGTTTGGCGAGCTTTACCTTCGTTAATTTTCATATTCTCCCATCTACTGCTTATCTGTGCAAAAGTTTTAGCATATGTTCTACTGTTTCTGGAATATTTACTAACACAATATATACGACAGCAAGGTCGTCAACCGCCGAACTTTATTTATATCTATGGCGAATTCCTAAGTGGTATGGTGAGTACTTCTGTTGAAGTAACACAACAATCAAAAAAGATATTTGATTATGCCATCAAAAAACGATGGTTGCTTCGTAGAGGATGGTTTGTAACAGCGACTATTATACTAGCTTTCACTTGGTATTTCCGCCCTATTTTTAGAGAAAGTAGTATTGCTAAATTTATTGATGGTGGAGTGATGTGGTGGTACTCGATTGAAGGATGGGGACTTTACTCTAAACGTTCATCCTCTGCTTTAAGTAGTCCTGCACCCACAAAATTTATCCAAGCTTACTATTTAGCTATTAATGAACGTCAGTACCCAACTGCATGGAATTGTTTATCATATGAATTTCAAAGCAATCGATTAAGTTGGTCAAGTGGTTTTATTTCCTATGTAAATTCATTAGAAATTATTGAGCAAGTCAATATTAAGAAAATTAGTCTGGAAAAACAAACTAGTAACTCTGCTATAGTAAAAATTCGTTTACAATACCTGATGAGAAATACTCAAACACAATCCGAACTAAAGTCCGTACGCTTATGGCTGGTACGGGATGCCAAAACCCGCAAATGGATGATTAATTATTTCAGGTTTGTTTAGTTCAACAAGGTTCATTAGAGGGAATTTATAAAGTATAAATACAATAACTGTAGTGGACTGACACGATTAAAATGGTGCAATAGTAAAGGTTTGTAGTAGGCGTTGTCTTCGCCAAAAAAACTAAAAACCTAATGCACCAAATGAGTATGGTCACGCCACTACGCGAATGCTAATTAAGCTGCGCTGACTTCTCCAAATTCTGTCAAGAACCTAAATGCCTTCACAACATAACTAGCGCATTCTCTAGGAGAAGTATTGTAAAACGATGGCCATGCACTAGCTTTATCCTCATCATAGCGATCGCCCCTTTCCGGATGTCTATCTAACCATGCTAGTCTGACGGCATGACCGATTAACACATCCAACACTATATATTCTTCGATTTGCAAGCTTGGGTTATTAGAAGCGATCGCTGCTAATTCCATCAATGTTTCAATATTGACTTGGCGGTACTCTGGGGCTTCAATTTTATTTAGTAGATGCTCTATTTGCAAGGCAAAATTCTTTTCTCCTGCTGTCATCTCCGATATCATCACTTCACTATCCAAGCGATTGCGGCGCTCTAGTTTATCGCCAATTACTAAGCCTTTGCAATGATGCATCAACAGCCAAACTTGCTGAAAAAAGTCTTTTGGCACACGTCCCGTTGCTCCCTCGGCTTGGCGGAACCGCCGCCATCCGCCTGCTTGTACTTCTATGTCCTCGATCGCTGCTGGTTGCACTACCCAATCAATATCACTTTCTTTTTGTTTGACGTGCAGTGATTCTTGCTGGCGCAATAGCTTACTCATACCGACGTATTCACTTAATACCTGACGTAAGCGTGTTTTCACCTCAAAGGGCGAAAGTTGCATGAGTGTTTCGTATGCCTCATCTTGAGTAACTTTTAACTCTTGTGCTAGTTCGCTAGTAATCAACAAAATCAGATAACCGACTCTGAGGGTGAGTAGTCCTTTAAAGAGTTCGGATTCTGATTTAATTAACGTACTCAGATAAATGAGGATTTCTTGAGTCAAAACGCGATCGCGAATGTCTTCTCGACAAAAATGATTGATTTTCTCAACAATTTCACTGTGAGACAGTGGCACAGTTATTAACGACGCTTCACTATAAGCTTTACCGACTGCGATTTGCTTACCTCGAACTACAATACTTGTCACTACGTCTGACAAAGCAATATATGCCATCTGCTGCAACCCTGCTGCACGACGCACAACCGCCCAAATTCCCAATTCCGCAGCCTTGGTGTAGACTTCATCGAGTAAATTCTCTACGGTAACAGGATTATTTGGCCCGCCAAAACCAGTATCAAACTCTAGTCCTTGCAAACGAGTTAACGTCTGCAATAACTCGATTTGCTCATAAATATTTTCTGAGGAACGCAAATAACCAAGCAGCAATCCTAAGTTGGTTTCGCACTCCACCTGGAATTCTTGGGTATGCTTTAAAGGCCAGTTCTTATCTGGATAGAAGGCTAGATAGGCACAGCGAGGTTTCGCATCTTTGACTGAAGACAAGGAAAATTCAAACTCTGGCAGAAAATCAAGTCGTTCGATCGCAGCTGTTAAGAGTAGCTGATTGAGTCGTCCTAATTTTACCTGCACACCGTTGCAAACACCATCTTTGAGTTCTTGCATCAGGTTAAGCAATGCTTCAGAACCTGTTTCTAGCATAGTGTGTGTCAACATTAAGGTTAGGGTAGGACGCCCTAAATCGCTCCAGTACTTTTGAATGTAAGCAAGTTCACCTCGTAGTTGTGCGATCAGAAAATGGTAATCGAGGGTTAAGTAGAACTGTTGGGAGTCTAAAAATGAGGGCAAGAATACTACAGTTTCGTTACCAATGCGAAAAATTCTGGATGTTGTCAAACTCCGGGGACGACGTGGCGGACGTCCGGTTAAACCGAGTTTGTCGCTGCGTCCTATTTGGGCATAAATGGCAATAAAATCATCGGGTTGGCGAATTTGAATTGGTTCTACTTGCTTGGGTGTTTGTGTTTCAATGCCATGAACTTCCAGTTTTGCCTGTAAATCTTCATCTTCCGCTAGCAAGGCGATTTGTACTAAACGTTCCCGGTGTCTGTCCATGCGTAAGTGTCGTCCCAAAGGATCGATATCCCCAACAGCGATTAATCCTTCACTTAGCATTTGCCCGAGGTAATACAAACTCTGCGCCCACACTAGGGGGATATTTTCGTTAGGTAAGCGTGGCTGGGTGTGGGGTGCTAGTTTCTCCGCTTCTATATACTCGGCTGGAACGTAATAAAGTTCTGGCAATAAACCCAAGCCATCACGTTTTACAACTAAAGACTCTAAACACTCTTGGTAATATTTAGCTAGTTCTTTGTCGCCCTGAAATAGCCCATCGAGAACTAAATATGTGAAAAATAGGGGCCATTCGGATTCGATATTTTCAAATTGCTTGAGTTCCCACGGTTCGTAGTGCAAGCGCTTGGTGTCTTCTAAAACGGTTTGGTGTCCATCGCGCAGAAAACGCTTGCAACCATATTTGCCTGCGAGTTTCGCGATCGCGTCGTTGCGAGTACGATTGCGCAGTTGCACATCTTCGACTGCAAAGGCTGGAAAACTAATTATACTCAACAGCGCTGCATCAATTTCTTTGGAAGCAGATTCTCTTGGTAGCAAGGATTCTAGAGTAATTCTGGCGCGGGCAATTTCATCTGGCAACACGTGAATTACTGATGCATGACTGCCACGCATACCAAATAAATCCAGTCCATCAATTGCTTCTAAAGCAGCTTTTGCCATGCCTATGGAACTGGCGTTTAGTTCGGCATTGCCATGATTAATTTTGTTACCCCGTTCCCAAATTCCATAATCTGGTGTGCGATAAGCTCTACCAATGTAGTAAACCAAATTTTGCACGAAGTTTACTTCATCAAGAGTATAAATTATTTGCAATCCGGAAGAAGTCATCTGTGCCAGCATCAGCACAAATATCGATGTCGCATCCAGTTGCAAATGTCCCCATTCATCATCACCGACAACGATGTCTCCTGTAGCGGTGTTGTACTTAGCATGTAAAGCATCTAACGGTGATTGAGTGTGTTTAAATTGCTCTACTTTATGCGCCTGTCGCATCATCGCGAATAGCAAACCCCGCATAAGCTTGATGACACTGTGTTCTAATTCGTAGGCGCGTCCCTTGTCTTCATCAACCTTGCGGTATGCCAGTGCCAATCCCCAAACTGCCAAAATACTGTAGACGTTATCACGTACCCAAGCATCAGTATAATCACCGTGGGCTGTGATTGCTGTACTTGCAGGTAGCAAACCAGTAATCGGATTTTGACGTGCCAAGATAATTGTCTTGATTTGCTGATAGTAATACTCTAGGCGAGCTTGCAATTGGGAAGCTGTTTTCATGATTTGACTAGAGAGTAGATTCCGGAAAATAACCCTGTGACTGTGAAGTTAGTTATGTAAGCAAAGCCAGAACAAATTATGTAATAGGCGATCGCACTATAGCTTCGGTTAAGGGATGAGCTTATTATCTCTTGTTAATAGCTATCTTGAAAACAAGGAAGAGGCAGTAAGGCAAAAGAAGTAAGAATTTCATTTATTTATTGGTTAATAATTTCTATTAGCATATACTTGCCTTCCAAATTTATCCAAATTTTTATTATTTCGTATATGTTTTTACTATTGCTTTAATTTTTTGTTGATTATTTTATAATAATAAATTTTATATTTAAGAGCAAGAGGTATTGAAAATAAGTCAGACATTCTATTTATTAGATTCATTAAAAACTTGAATTTAGGAGAAAGAGTATAAAAAGGGGGTAATTATGTCTGTGCGTTATAACGAAAATAATTCGCCATTAGTAAAAGTTGTATACTCTCAAATTAAAGTTAACGGCAAAATCGAGCTAGTACCAATGGAATTATACGCTGATGGAAAGCTCAAGCGGTGCGATGGCGAGATACAGCAATAATTCTCCGGTTTATTTATGAATTTGTGAGACTGAATTTGCATTTATGATTTCTTGTTAGTTGGGTAATAAGCAGTCGCAGCTTGCTTATTCAACAAAATCTAGTTTGCCAAAACCATACTTAGAAATAGGGATTAATAGCTAGAAGCGAGGGAAGATAATTTTTTATACTTTGCTAGAGGTATCAGGACTTAGTCTTGCTAAATTATATTGACTGTCCTCCGATCAAAAAACTGTTAAATTTAACATCTTTCACCAGTTCTAAACAAGCCCACCACCATCGTTATCAGGTTGAACCTAGTAACAATAATTAGAGCCAGGTCTCTCCCACTCAGTTCAGCATTCTCCTCTTCGAGGAGAATATTTTCCATATTTTTCAGGTATAAAAACGCCACGATAAAAATGTATGCTGAATCCATCAGCAAATGCATTGCTGGCTCTTTTTATATGTCAAATCTAAATTTGGATAGCTCGCCACATACAACTCAAATAAACAAGTCCGATCGGAACAAAGTTATCTCAGTAATCAGCAATTGACTATCAAAATAAACACGATACGGGAAAAAGAACTGATTTAGCTGTTTAATAATAGTTTTGTACCATTTTTAATCAAAGCTTTAAGGTAGGTAATGGTAAGAATTGCTTCTATTCAGACTTTCAAGAACGGTAGAATTGCCCAACTCGTGTCTGTGTATCTCAAAACAATGACTCATTCTGAGGTAGTAGATATTTTGTCTTTGTAAAGTTTAAAAATTAATCCTGAGATGAGCTTGACACAATTGCTAGCAGTAGTAGAATCTACTCAAAGTAATCAAAAAAATTCAGGGCAATTGAGTGGTTGGTTTGTGCGTAGTGTCACAGAATCTCCACTCTGGCGCTTAGCATCTACCGGATTACCTAATTCCGGGTTAGGATTATGACTAGCGATGCCTTGATTGGTCATCGATGTTGAATTTCTAAGATTTTATGGACCAAAGTCCACAAGACGGCAGTACTATCCTCCTCTAAGCTGGTGAGCTTGTCTCCCAGCGCGGGGGAGACATTGGGAGGTTTATCATGCTTGTACAGGACGTTCGCAATTCTGTCATTGACGTCGCTGACTTAAATCAGCTGAAATGGGATTTAAATCGTTTACAACCCGTTGATGTGGGGGAGTACATTACGCAATTGCCCAGCAAACAACGGGCGATCGCATTCCGCCTACTCAACAAAAATCAGGCGACTGATGTTTTTGAATATCTACCTCTAGAAGTGCGGGAAGAATTACTCGATTCTCTGCAAGATTTACAGGTAGCACAAATTGTCGAAGCGATGAGTCCCGACGATCGGGCAGAATTGTTTGATGAATTACCTGCGAAGGTTGTCAGACGATTATTACAGCAACTTAGCCCAGAACAACGACAAGCTACAGCAACAATTCTTGGCTATCCCGAAGGTACTGCTGGACGGGTAATGACTACAGAATACGTGCGGTTGCGAGAAGGATTGACTGTAGGTGAAGCTTTGAGAAAAATTCGCCTGCAAGATGAAGATAAAGAGACGATTTACTACGCCTACGTTACAGACGATAACCGCAAGTTGGTAAGCGTTGTTTCCTTGCGGCAGTTACTGTTTACTTTTCCCGATGTCTTGATCGGAGATATAGCCGGCGATCGCGTCGTCAGAGTCAGAACGGAAACACCCCAAGAAGAAGTCGCCCGCATCATGAAGCGCTATGACTTAATCGCTTTACCCGTGGTTGACCGGGAAGACAGATTGGTCGGTATTATCACAATTGATGATGTGGTCGATATTCTGGAGGAAGAAGCCACAGAAGACATTCAAAAGCTGGCGGGTGTGAGTGGTGGAGATGAAGCCGCCTTGTCGCCTCCTTTGATGACAATCAAGAAGCGCCTACCGTGGCTGTTTGGAATTATGTTGCTGTACATCGGGGCATCTAGTGCGATCGCGCCGTTTCAGTCCACCATTGCAATGGTTCCGGTACTGGCTGTAATTATGCCGCTTTTCTCCAATACGGGTGGTACTGTTGGCATTCAAGCTTTAACAGTGACTATCCGCGGACTTGGTGTGGGAGAGGTAACACCCAAGGATACTCTGAAAATTCTTCGTAAGGAACTTACGGCAGGACTAGGTACAGCTTTAGCATTGGGTATGACTATGATTTGTCTTTCCCTAATTTGGGCACCTCCTCAAGAACGTTGGGTGTCATTAATTGCTGGAACGGTGATGGCAACAAATACGCTGGTAGCTGTCACTCTCGGAACTTTGTTACCAATGGGCTTAAAGCGTCTGAAACTCGATCCCGCCCTAGTTAGTGGACCGTTAGTGACTACAATGCTGGATGCGATTGGGTTCGTGATTTTCTTAACACTGATTTCTACAGCTTTGCGTATTTTCCACTTAAAGGTTTGAGTTCTACCATCTCTCCATAGTTATCACCGCGCTGTCGCTGCCAATAATCCTCCCAACGATATTGGGAGGATTATTACGTTTATACGATTCTGGGAGAAAAATAATAGAAAAAAGTAAGTAAAAGTAAAAAGGCAAAAAATCAGAAAAATTTTTTACCTTATTACTTTTTATCTTTTACCTCTTTCCCTGACTACAGCGCCTCCGGTGGGGAAATATCAGGGCCAACAGTAATACCAGCATTACTAGACTTGATTCCTGGTATAGTAGTTGGTTCTTGTTGCTTGAGTGACTCCGAAACTGAAGAAGAAGTTGGAGTAGTAGTAAACGCATCTTGATTGATCTGTCTGTTAGTATCCCCTTGCTGCGACACTAGCGACAATCCTCCTAGGGCACTAGCCACAAGCGCTGTATAACCTACATACAAATGTATGGGGCGGATTTCCAATCCCAATCCCTTAGAACTCTTTTTAGACTCATACCAAGAGGGCAAAATAGATTTTACTGGTTCGGATTTTGGTAAAGAAGCGGCTAAAGCTGTGCCATTTAGTCCCAAAGCATTTCCCATCACGCGGATAAAACCGCGCACAAATACATCTTCTGGTAGTAACTCCCAATTTCCGTTCTCTATTGCTTCCATTTGATGCACAGGTACATGAGTGTAAACGTTGAGTTGGTATAGAGAAAGATTTTGAGACTCGCGAACCAGCCGGAGTTGTTGCCCAACTTGACGCAGACACTCTGTGCGTTGTTGGGCTGCTGTTTGTTTGGTTAGTTCAGCTTTGGAAATTTTCTTATTCTTGAGCCATGCCAACGGTGTTTTTGCCGTCGCAGCGTTTTCTGTGGATATTACTTTTTTTTTAGTTATATTTGCTACTAAATCAGCTTGTGGCGACAAGTTGTCTATTCCAATATTTTCTCTGTTAATTTTTGTATTAAATTTAGCGTTTGTTAAACACTGTAATAAGTCATTGGAATTATCTTGTGGTACATCTTGTGAAAAATTGGTCGTTTCTATTTGTTGTTGATTATCTGTAGTTTGTTCAACAGTTTTTTCAACTTTTTGATACTGTTGGACAAGTTGTCGAAATGCTAAACCGATTGCTTCTCGACCTACAGCTTTTAATAACATCTTGCCTTGTTCTGCCGAATCACCAAATAATTGCTGCACACTAGCCAAGGCATGGCGATACACTTGAGAGCAATGCAATTCTGCTTCTATTTCTCCCAAAAGCGATCGCAAGTCATCTTGAGAAATTTCAATAGTAGGATTGCCCAAAATTTGTAAAAAGTACATCGGTGTGGTAGCCATTATTAGAAGTCTCTTTTAGTAATAAAGCAAAGGAAAGTTATATCTGTATCATTTCTTCTAACTTTATGCCCACAGTTCCGGACTATTAGGTATCAATTTTGTGCTGATTTGAGATCAACAGCACAGAGATTAACTACCTAGGGGATTGTAATTTTTTCTAAAAATTTCATGAGGTATGGAGAAAAGATTTTGAAACTTACGAAAAGCAGAGTCACTCATTTCGCAAATAAGTAGAAAGCAGAAGGGAAAAAGCTTTTCCTGAAATGGTTTTACTGACTGATATTTTAGGTTTAATTATGTCTACTTACTTATAAAGATTTTAATAACATCTGGTATACAAAATTTTATTGTTTTCATTAGTAAAATATATTAATCAAGCATCAAAAATACGATCTGCTTTTATGTGTCATATAATTTACCTTGCTTGTCGAACAAAAATTCGTACTGCTCGTAGATATTCCGCAGGAGCGACTTCTGCAACGTTGTTATGTTCTGCGTCAGGAACTATGAGTAATTTTTTCGGTTCTGGAGCAGCAGCATAAAGTTTTTGACTCATAAAAGCAGGCACAATTGAATCAGCAATGCCGTGAATGAATAAAACGGGCATTTTTAACTTAGGTACTTTTTTGATTGATTCAAACCGCTGCGTCAGTATCAGATCGACAGGAAACATCCAAAAAAGGTTCCGATGAGCTACTACCTCGCGAACTGAGGTAAAAGAGCTTTCCACAATTAATCCAGCAGCTTCTGGCTGTTTGACAGCTAAATCAATTGCTATTGCACCACCCAGAGAATGCCCGTAGATAAAAATTTGACTAGGTGAAATCTTGCGTTGCTGTACTAAATAATCCCAAGCTATGGCAGCATCTTGATAAACACGCATTTCATTGGGAAAACGACCTTGACTGCGACCGTAACCCCGATAATCAATTAGTAATACTGAAAACCCCTGTTGATAAAATCGATTGGCGTGGGCAATGTTTGCGCCAATATTGATACCGTTACCATGCAGATACAACAGCACTTTTCCATCGGATTTATTTGCGCCAAGCCACCAACCGTGGATATATTCCACTTTTTGCGATCTTATTCTTACAGGTATCCAAACTTCTTCATAAGGTAAATTTAAAAACTCTGGTGTAGTTTCAATTACTGAGGATGGAAAAAAGATAAATTGTGGTTGCCGAAAAAAAATCAGTATACAAACAGCACAGTAAACTAAAACTACTACTACACCAGTCCAAATGAGCGGATAAATAAACAATTGTATTGTATGTTGCAGCTTCCTTCTCAACATGCGAGTATTTATGTATACAATATAGTCGCCAAAATTTGCGATTGTATCATTTCACAATTAACATTTTGTATCAAAAAAATTATGATTGAAAAGTTTAATAAATAAAAAATAGTAGATTTCAGTAAATTTTGGGAGATGACAGTGACGTCGTTCAATGAGGCTCAACAAGAGCAACTCAAGGAAATAGGGGCATATTTACGACAGATTCGACAAGAAAAATCTGTACGTATAGAGCAAATAACAGCTCAAACTCTGATTAGACAAGCTTTTTTAGAAGCTTTGGAAGAAGGTAGATATGAAGACTTACCCGAACCTGTCTTTGTTCAAGGATTTATCCGCCGCTATGGAGATGCCTTGGGGCTAGATGGTACAGCTTTAGCTAAAAATTTTGCAATTAATTTTTTCCTTCTTGACTCTGGTAATGCTGGTAATGATAGTAAGAATTCAAAACAAAACTCAAATATCTCAAATATACATATTCCTCTTGTCGTCCCCTATGTAATACTATTAGCTGTTGCTTCTTTCTTACTATTTTTTCGACTCAATCCAAAAAATCCAGCCGATTCTGTTGCTAGCAACCAAAAACTCAAAGCCTCTTCAGAAAAAACAGTACCTACACCCATAGCTTCACTACCAGAAACACCTGCTCCCACTCCAGCACCAATACCTTCATCATTAGAAATATCCCCTTCTACACCAGAAACACCTGCTCCCACTCCAACAGCTACAGCTTCATCACCGGAAGCACTCCCTTCTAACCTCATAGCTACCCCAGTCGAAGTAACCATTGAGCTTCAAGGCGAATCATGGGTACGAGTGAAAGCAGATGGCAAAACAGCGTTTGAGGGGACTTTAAACAAGGGAGAACGAAAAACTTGGACAGCAAACAAGCAATTGACTATACTCTCTGGAAATGCAGGTGCAGTATTGATTTCTGCGAACAATAACGAACGTAAACCTTTAGGAGGTTTAGGGAGTATTAAGCAAGTGACTTTTACTCCTGAAACAGTCCAGAGTCAATAGTCATTTTTTATTCGTAATAACTAAGGACAAAGGACTAATGATTAATGACTATTGACTAAATTTGAGGCACACGCAGATGCCATGATGTTGATTGCTCATATGCGTAAGCCACCTGAAAAAGCTGGTCTTCTCGCAGTGGCTTACCAATTAGCTGCAAACCAATCGGTAATCCATTGTCATCAAAGCCACACGGCACACTTATACCTGGTAAACCTGCAAGATTCACGGGTATAGTCATCAAGTCAACTAAGTACATGCTGAGAGGATCGGCAGTTTTTTCTCCCGCCTTGAATGCTGTGGTGGGAACTGTAGGACAGGCTAAGACATGAACTTGTTCAAAAGCTTTTTCAAAGTCTTCTTTAATAAGAGTGCGTACTTTTTGTGCTTTTAAATAATAAGCATCGTAATAGCCAGCAGAGAGGGCGTAGGTTCCTAGCATAATTCGGCGTTTCACTTCTGCACCGAAACCAGTAGCACGAGTACGGGTGTACATCTCTATTAAGTTTTCTGTATCAGCAGCACGGTAGCCATACTTGACACCGTCGTAACGAGCCAAATTTGCTGAAGCTTCCGAAGGAGCAATGATGTAGTAGCTGGGCAAACCATAGCGGAAGCGAGGACAGGAAACTACATGAATTTCTGCACCCAAGGATTGCAATTGATCGAGTGCTTTGGTAATTGCTTGCTCAACTTGTGAATCTAAGCCTTCACCAAAAGTTTCTTTAATGATGCCTATTCTGAGTTGTCCTCTGGGTTTGAGGTCTGGTTTTAAGACTGAGAGGTAATCGGGAATGGGAACTTTCAAGCTAGTGGAGTCTTTGGGATCGTGACCGGCGATCGCCTGCAATAATATTGCAGCATCCTCAACACTGCGCGCAAACGGCCCGATTTGATCCAAAGACGAAGCAAACGCCACCAAACCGTAACGAGAAACTAGTCCGTAGGTTGGTTTGATACCCACCACACCGCAAAAAGAAGCTGGTTGGCGAATCGAACCGCCAGTATCAGAACCAAGGGAAACAGTACATTCTCCTGCTGCTACCGCCGCCGCTGAACCACCAGAAGAACCACCCGAAACCCTTGACAAATCCCAAGGATTGGCGGTGAAACCGAAGGCAGAGGTTTCTGTAGAACCGCCCATTGCAAACTCATCCAGATTGGTTTTGCCTACCATGACTGCATCGGCATCTGCCAATTTTTGTGTCACAGTTGATTCATAAGGCGGTACAAAATTTTCCAAAATCCGGGAAGCGCAGGTAGTGGTAATTCCTTTGGTGCATAGATTGTCTTTGATGCCAATGGGAATGCCTGCCAACAAGCCAATTTCTTCTCCGGCAGCGATTTTGGCATCCACAGCCCGCGCTTTTTCTAACGCCTGTTCGGCAGTTACGCACAAGAAACTGTGCAATTTCGGCTCTAACGCTTGAATACGGTCTAAAGCTTCTTGAGTAATTTCTACGGCAGAACGTTCTTTGGTGACTAACTGTTTGTGCAACTCGCGGATGGATGCCATAATTGCTTCCTTTGTGACTCAAGTCCTTGATTTTAGTACAGTTTAATAATTTCTGTTCAGTTGATTTCAGCCGCACAAACAGCTTGGATGGCGGCTTGCATTAGATTAATATGTATTCCACACCAAACAATTCTATAAACTTGTTTATTTTAAAGATTTTCATAGAGTGGTGAACAATGGTGAAAATTGTAACACGCAGACCGCTAGGCACACAGAACGTATATGACATTGGAGTAGAGAGCGACCATAATTTTGTCATCAAAAATGGTTTGGTAGCTTCCAATTGTTTCAACAAATCTCACTCCACAGCTTACGGTTATGTAACATATCAAACTGCGTATTTAAAAGCTAATTATCCTTTGGAATATATGGCGGCACTGTTGACAGCTAACAGTGGCGATACAGATAAGGTGCAGAAATATATTGCTACCTGTACCAATATGGGTATTCAAATAGACCCACCAGATATTAATCGCTCTGGCGTAGATTTTACTCCCGCGGGTGGCAAGGTTTTGTTTGGATTGTCGGCTGTGCGGAACGTGGGACAAAGTGCGATCGCTTCTATTTTAGAAGCCAGAGAAAGCGGGGATGAGTTTAAATCTTTGGCTGATTTTTGCGATCGCGTCGATCTGGGTGCTGTTAACCGCCGTACTTTAGAGTCACTAATTTATTGTGGAGCCTTTGACAAAATTGACTCAAACCGCAACCAGTTACTTCACGACTTGCCCCTAGTTTACGACTGGGCACAATCTCGTGCCAAAGATAGAGCTACCGGTCAGGGAAACCTCTTTGATTTATTAGGTGGTGGATTCTCTAATATTAATAATAACAATCAAGCTCAAAACAGTTTTGACATTGCACCGAAAGCCAAACCTGTTCCTGATTTACCTCCCCAAGAAAAGTTACGCAGAGAAAAAGAATTATTAGGTTTTTATGTATCAGACCATCCACTCAAATCTATACGAAACTCAGCGCGCGTCCTAGCTCCAATTAACCTTTCACAACTGAGCGATCAAAAAGAAGATACAGTAATTTGTGCCGTGGTTATGCTCAACAATGTGAAAAAAGTGATCACCAAAAAGGGCGATCCAATGGCAATTTTACAAATAGAAGATTTAACTTCACAATCAGAAGCAGTAGCATTTCCTAAATCTTACGAACGCATTAGTTCACTGTTACAAGTTGATGCCAGATTAATAATTTGGGGTAAAGTAGATCGACGAGACGACCAAACTCAATTTATTGTTGAAGATGCTGAGCCGGTAGAAACAGTACAGATGGTGATGGTGGAATTGAGCACTCAACAAGCAGCGACTATTGAAGAACAGCATCGCTTGCGAACAATTCTGCAAGAACAATCAGGGGATAAAGAAAAAGCAAAAGTACCGATAATAGGAATTGTCCAGGCTGGGAACTCTCGTCATCTTGTCCGTTTTGGACGACAATTTTGGGTGCAAGATTCTAGAAGTACTGTTCTGGCTTTGCAAAACGCCAGGTTCCTTGCTCATGTACAACCGCTTATTAATACCTAAAATAGATAAGTAAAAAATAATACTTTTATTGACTTTTGATAAAAAGAAACAAGCTTTTATCTCTAATGTTTGCATTGGTTCATAGGCTATATTTTTCTCTTGTCTCCGTCATCAGTAATTTAGCTTATCTCTTAGAGTTTTTATAGTTTTTTTCGTTACTTATGCGGATGATCCTCTCCTAGAGAAAATGGTATTTTTTTATGCCATGAGGATAAATGCAACAACCAGGGCAAGGAGCAAATACTTAATGACCGCAGATGCGCTAGGTCAATTTGTTGCATACTGCAAAAAAATTCAACCCCAAACTCAAGAAGAAATAAAAAGATTTTTTGAGGGGGTTGTTGGGTTTCCTTACGACAAGGAACTCTTATTGCAAGCGTACTTATTTTTGAATAACAAAAATTTATTTCCGACCTGCGCTGAATTGCTGTTATTTGAAAAGTCTCCTATTGCCGACTATACAGATTTAGGTAAGTGTGATTTTGTCTACCTTACATCTCAAAACAAATTGTTTTTAATTGAAACTAAATTTATTGATACGGAGGCAACAGGGGCAACAGAAAGAAAAAGAAGAAACAAGCACAGAAATAAAGTATTTGAACAGGCGATCACTTTAAAGCACCGATTTAGTGAATATTGGAATATCAAATTAGAGGAGTTAGAATGCGGTGTTTTTACAACAGATCCAGAGGTTGATTGGCGGGGAAATGACGTGAATGTCATTACCAAGTCAATATCTATTGATAAACTCGAATATTGGCGGAAAAATTATCCAATCATAATATAGTCGCGTCACTGCAACCACAACTCATGGGATAGGTGCAAATACAAGGCGCTTCTCAGTAATACTATTGGTAAACAAATCTTAAGTTACCAATATTCATACAAAACTCACAGTTTGAACTGTAAAAGTTATGCTGATCTAAGTGGTAGCAGGAATATTTTTCTAGGTTGCCACTCTTGTACACCACCATAACTAAACTGCCCCAAGGGTTGCACTCTCAGACAACGAGAATGCAACACTAGGGACGAGAAGCGCACACAAGAGGTAAAAAGAAGGTGTTAAGGACACTTTTGGTCATTGCCATTGGTTTCTTGCCGTCCCTATTCTCCCTGTGGTTGATGCGTAAAACCCAGGCAAGAATGCGATCGCACCTCAGACGTGTTGCTAT
This sequence comes from Fischerella sp. PCC 9605, assembly GCF_000517105.1. GTDB lineage: Bacteria > Cyanobacteriota > Cyanobacteriia > Cyanobacteriales > Nostocaceae > PCC9605. Next base: position 232,540 of record NZ_ALVT01000034.1, read on the forward strand.
GAATTTTCCTCGGGAGCAGATTCAGGTAAACACTAGACCTCCGGAACCCAGCGATCGTTATTACTTAGAAGGAGTAGGTTATCTCATTGGTGATATCAGCTGTCGATATAATGCTCGTTCTGGCTATCTGCGTTGTGCTGTTAATCCCAGTGGGCCGTGTGAGGGTTGCCGTTACTATGAACCTAAGGAACCCACCAAATGAGGTCTTACTTCTTCCGCTCTTTTTCTAATTCATGGACTTTTTAAGGATAAAGTTAAATTTTTTCTTTGGTAAATCAGCGTTATAGCCTATTTCCACGTCTTCTTTGCAAAGGTATTACCTCTGCTTCGCTACTCTCCCTTGCTACTCGAATCAACAATCCTGCTGCTATTAAACTAGCAATCATGGAATTACCACCATAACTAAACATAGGTAATGGCAAACCAGTAGTTGGCAAGGCACCTGTAGCAACACCTATATGGAGTAATGATTGTCCTACCATCAAAATTGTCACACCGATCGCCACCAGTCGATGTATGGGATGGGTTGTCTTGAGGGCAACAATTAATCCCAAAGTGGCAAATATAGCTAACATCAGTAACAGCACCATACTGCCAACAAAGCCAAATTCTTCAGCAAATACCGCAAAAATAAAATCGGTATCCTGAATTGGTAAATAAAATTGTTTTTGTTGAGAAAGTCCAAAACCAGCACCCCAAGTACGGCCGGAACCTATTGCCAGTAAACTTTGTACTAGCTGATAACCATCTCCAGTAGGATCGGCCCAAGGATTGAGGAAAGACATCACACGTTTGCGCTGATACTCCTTGATACTAATACTGAGTAACGCTAACAGCACTCCTCCAACTGCTGTTCCTCCCAAGTATTTGTAAGGCAAGCCAGCAGCTAAAGCAATTAACCAAATAGTCATACCGCAGAGTGCAGTTGTACTCAAGTTAGGCTGTGCCAAAATCCCCAAAATCACAAGACCAAAAACACCTAACCAAGCAAAGCGAATAGACCAACTCAGTTTATCCCACTGACCAAAAAGTCGCGCACTTTGTAGCACCAGAAAGGGCTTAATTAATTCAGAAGGTTGTAGCGGAATCGGCCCTACTAGCCTACGGGCTGCACCAAGCTCATTCTTTCCCACTCCTGGAATCATAGTGACGAAAATCAGCACCAATAGCAGGAATACAAACCAATGGGATACTCCCAAAATCCTATGCAGGGGTAAATTAACAATGATGTTGAACAATATTAAGGCTACTAACACCCACAGGAGTTGGCGCTTAAAGTAATACAGTCCATCATCATGATTGACATCAGCAACGGGATAGGAGGCTGAAAACAGCATTATTAAGCCTATAAACAGCCAAACTAATGTTAACCAGCGCAACAAGCGCGCCTCTAATGCCCACTCGGACACAGAGTTATCAAATAATGGAATTAGGCGGCGTAAATTCACGAGTTATACCGAATCAATAGCATCCGCAATATTTTGTACGTGGTAGATTTTAGCAGCCCTTTTATTTTGGCGATCGCACAGTCGTGTGAAAGCGATCGCTACCAAGGGTACACCCACAGCCCCACATTCGTAAACGGTGTTGTAATCGGCACTTTCCACTACGTGATGAAAAGAAGGGTAAGTGACTTCTTTGATGCAGATACTAAATAAAATTTAAGTATACAGAATGATACAACTTTGAAGGATATTTAGATAACACAACTCAGCGATCTAATATCATTCACTGTTTGTCTGTCCACCGATATAGGAATTTCAATGCAGAACTCGCTTCCCTGACCCGGTTCTGATACGCATGTCAGTTTTCCTCCGTGTTTTTCAACAACAATTTGATAGCTAATCGATAAGCCTAGCCCTGTCCCCTTACCTACTGGCTTAGTTGTAAAAAATGGATCAAACAGTTTTGCCTTAACTGCTTCAGTCATCCCTGGGCCATTGTCAGCAATTCGGATTGCAATATAGCTTGTTTCTAAAACTTCTGTAGTAATTGTAATGGTATTAAAATTATCTTGAATTCCTATACTATAATCTTTTATGTTATTGCTCTCAATAGCATCAATAGCATTACTAATAATATTCATGAAGACTTGGTTTATTTGTCCAGGATAACACTCTATTAAAGGTAAATTACCGTAGTTTTTTACTATTTCTATACCTGGTTTATCACCTTTGGCTTTGAAGCGGTTTTGTAAAATCAGCAGAGTACTCTCAATACCTTCGTGAAGATTAACCCTTTTCACCTCTGCTTCATCAAGACGAGAGAAGTTGCGAAGAGACAACACAATGTCCCTGATGCGTTCTGCACCTATTTTCATAGAATTTATAGTTTTGGGTAAATCTTCAAGTATGTAATCTAATTCATTTTTACGAATATACTCTTGTATTTTTGGTACAATATGGCAATTAAAAGTTTTATATAAATTTAATAACTTAAATAGGTCTTGAGTATATTGTTCAACATAATCTAAATTGGCGTAAATAAAATTTACAGGATTGTTAATTTCGTGTGCAATTCCTGCTACCAACTGACCTAGACTGGACATTTTCTCAGCTTGTATTAATTGGGCTTGAGTATGCCGTAATTCTCTGAGAGATTGTTCTAGTTTTTGGGCTTGTTCTTCAGCAACTTTAGCCAAATTTTCTTGTATTGCCAGAGCACGCTGTAATTCTGCCCGCTGCTTAGTTAGTTCTGTTGTTAACTTTTCAGCATCAGCCAGAGCAGAATTCTTTGCTTGTAGTAGGAATAAAAAATCAACAATTGGATCGTGAATGGCAAAGTCTTTTAATTTGATATTTAGAGGAATGAGATTAGCAGCATCAGTAATCCAGGGAGAACAAAGAAAAAATATCAATTCCTCTTCTGGTTGATATACCATTTGACCTTTGAGTTGCATTCCATTGCGGAGAAACTCCAATATGAAAAGAGCGTGAGTTTGTTTTTTAATAGCATCAAATTCAACTGTGACCTTAGGGCGATTGATTTGAAAATACTGCTCAATTTTGCTTCCTATTATTTGTTCACAACTAATGCGCTCTAGAACAGCACCAGCTTGTAAAATTTCTCGTTGGCGGTTAAATACAAAGTGGAATGGAAAAGCCTTTGTAAATAATTCTGGCGAAAGACTCAGATGAGGAGAAACCATACATACTGACCTCACTGTGGTTTATATTTCACTAAAAATTCATCATGATCGGCACCTTCATCCCTACTTTGGGTTTGGGAAATATCCACTTCTGTATCAAACCTTTTTCCTAATCCCTTGACTAGACCCATTACCATTGGAGTCAGTCCTTCTCGGGTTGAGCGATAATGTAAGTTTAGAGACTCTTCTTCTGTATCAGTACACTCAAAAGATGGGGGCATTAGCTTAGGAAAACTAATTCCTACACGAGCGTGAAGATTGTCAAGGTTTTCCAGAAATTCAGGTAGGTTATCCCCGCTCATATCCATCAGTTCGCCGTAGCCTTCCTCTGCTGTGTACTGTACCCAATATTCTCCAAAAGCTTGCATAATTTCTGCGGCTGATAAACCTAAGACAACACTTGCAGCTTTTACAAGCCTATGAGTCATATCATCGGGATAGGCTTCCATACTGATAAAAACATCTACTTCTAGTTCAGCTTTCTGCTTAATTTCTTGCCAGGTATTTTTGCCAAAGCGACCGCATACCATCTCTTCAATCGCCTTGTTGACTAATCCATACATAAAGCCTCCTGATTGATGCACCCATTAGAGTTTGTGAATTAGACTCAATAATCTTATGCTCTACAGCAGTTTTAAAAATTTTTATATCTGCTGTATAAATATATTATTTTGCGTTTGCTTAATTGCCTGAAAAAAGAGAAAAAATGCAATAAACTTCCTGCTATTTTAAGCAATTTATCCAGAAAAATAGCATCCGTAATTTCACTCTTTTAGCTTACCGATTGCCATGCATTCAAAAGCAAAAATGGATTAGCATTCAAGTCAGGTTCGTGAATTTGACGCTGAATCCCATTAAAGAATTGCACACGGGCATCCATTGCCTCGACAATAGCAAGCTTTAGCTTGACCTCTTCTTCTTCTGTAGTTAACCGAGGTTCAATCAGTGCTGCGAGTTTTGCCGCATGGCTATCATCCACATCAATATGGACTTCAAAAAATATCAAAGATTCCTTGGATAAAGGTGCAGCGCCAATAATGCCTTGATAAAGTTGAGTGTATAGCGTACTCACAATTCCTTCAGATGCGTAACACACTGCCCCAAGTGCAGCTAAAAAACCATACTGATGCGGTATCCGTAGGTACGTATCAACTAAAGCTCTAGTTTCAGGTATTGTGGGCAGCATTGCTAAAATATCGTCATCGATACCAATAGCACGGGTAAAACGACGAAATAACTCGGGATGGGATTGATTTAAATCCCCCTGTCCCATTTCGTCAAACAAGTTCTCTAAGAGGACTAACTGAGCGCTTTCATCTTGGCAGCAAGATAAAATACTAGCCAAAATTCGATTAAATTCTTTGGAGAATTTGTACATTTGAACGGCTAGTAAGCGTACCTCTTGTAAAGACAACTGTCTAGTACTACAGCGACTGAGGAAATCATGCTTCCACAGTGGATGATGAGCCGTAATTTCCCGTAAGGATTCGTGAATAGAACAAGATAGCTGTGTCATCATCGTAATACTTGTATGGCTAGATGGAGTGGTAAATCAATCAAAGAACCGAAAAAAGATTCATCTAGTGCTATGTGTTCTGGAGTAACCCGTAATTCCCGCAAAGTTGGCATCGTATTGAAGCCAGCGTTTTTGAGGGCATCAAAGTAGTCTTCTAAGGTTTTGTGAACCAATTGCACATTTAGCCAAGACCCATCTCTTTTCCAAATACGACCCGGAAATTGCCAATCTCGCTTGCTGAAATAGCCTTTACCCTCAACCTCAAAATAGAAGGGATAGGCAGCTTCCCGCATGTATGGAAAAGATGGATGTGGAACACTGAAAACAAATCGACCCCCTGGACGAAGTACACGTGCAACTTCGGTCATGCATTGTTGAGTTTGAACAGTTGTCAAATAGTTAAATAGAAACACTGCTATGACTAAGTCAAATTCGCGATCGCCAAATTGTTTGAGGTCAGTAGCACACCCTAATTCATACTGAATACCCAAGGGATCTTTTAATTCCTGCAATTTTGCTCCTGCAATCATCGCTTCAGAGAGATCTACACCATATATTTGGGCAGCACCTCTTTGGCGTAATTCCCGAGAGCAATAACCTTCACCACAACCCAAGTCAAGCACTCGCAACCCAGCAACAGGCTCACAAAGCTTTAGTACGAAAGGGCGTGCCGTAAAATCAGAAAGTGAAGTCGGTTCTCCTCGAATCCACTGTGATGCTGTGCCGTTATAAAGGTTTTTAGTGGAATTTTTGTTATCTGAGTTTGGCATGTTGACAGATTTATCTAGTAATCAGGTTTAAATAAATACAAGTATGAGGATTGTTGGTAGTTGATGATAATAGTTACTGCTTTCTCAAAAGCATAAGCAAAGTAAGTGCGCTTTTTTCGCCGATTGTAGGAACAACAAACGACAAAAATAAGTTGCAGTAAATACGTGTGTTAATACCTATCTATTTAGTTTTTAGAAAAGTTACATTTGATGAGATATTTCTTTTGTATCATTTGTATATTTTGTTGATAATGTTGATTGTACGGATTTTTGTCTTATTGATTTTAATCTTATTTTTTCAGGTAGCTAGCTGTTTGTATCTACCAATCTTTATAAAAGTTTGTTAATGTTGCTGATGAGCAAAATATTTATTTAACAAATTTATTGCTCAAAAATTATTTTTAGCTTTAACTTTATATTGGATTTATAAAAAAATTCAGAGTAAATACCCTACTAAAACAATTTTATTTGGAGAATATTAGTAGCAAAGTGTAAATAAACATGACTATCAAGTGTGTTTAGTGTGATTGATAAGTTGTTAGTTTTACCAAATAACAAACAATCAACAACTAGTAATTATCAGTAAAAATCAACCACCGAGCGCAAAGAGGTCGAAAGTCAATAATTAAAATTTGTTGACTCTACCTTACCCTACGGCATGCTTTTGACTACTGCGTGAATACAACAGCAGCTTGCCCTAGGAAATGGTATTAGCCACTACACTAACTTCTAGTAAATGATAGAAAGGATAATAATGGCAAAATTATTAGCAAAGCCAAAATTAGATAAACAATTAGAACTAGAGCAAGCGATCGCATTCTCTGAGTTAGGCGATCGCCTGTTTGATGAACTTAGCGATCGTATTTCTACTAAACGGCAGTATCGGCTGCTGTTTGAACACAAGTTAAAGCCTGAATTATTTCAGCAGATCCAAATTGCTGCTGCTGGTTACATTTCAGCCTGCCTAAACAGTCCTATCATTCTCTCGGAAGAGGAAATGCTCCAGAGATTACTCGAACAGAGAAATACTCTGTCGAACTACACTGGCACCGGACTTTTAATGCCAAAGCGAGAACATACTTTGGCTTTTAACCTCTTTCAAAGAAGTGTAGCTGAAGCTTTTTACCAATTAGGAGCTAACGATCTGATCGATGCAGTAGATTTACCAGTAAATCTCCGTATGGTTTATGGTAAAACCGATCCAGAAAAAACTCGTTTGCCTTTCGCAAGCTCAAAGCTACATAGCGATGTCTGGGCAGGTGTTCCTGCTGATGCAACAGTTGTAATTTTGCCCCTCTTTGGTGATATTGAAAACATCACTATCGAAGCTGGTGAAATGCCCCGCGAAATGGAACTCAAAGCAATGCGGATCATGTCCGACTTCGATGAAGGTAGGGATATTCCAATGGTTGTCTCCTACACAGAAGCACAATTACAGCACGGTACGATGTATTTTAATGATGCTCGTGGATTGCACCAAACAGTCAGACGTCAAACAGATGGTGTGAGAATTTCAGTAGATTTTAGGTTCCGCAGAAAATTCAATAAAGTATATCGGGCAATGTTGTCACCAAGTCTTGGTGGTGTAGAGCAAGATATGAGTGTACCTTACGAAGAATGGCTAAAGGTTGGTAAAGAAACACTTATTATATTTGATGAAACTATCGAGGAGGCAAAGTTCAAACGCAATAGCAGCAGTTCTGTTCCGCTATATATGCGTGGATATCGTCTCCTGAAAATGTTTGACTAAATCATATTTGGTCATCGATCGCATAGTTTGATAGTGCAGGCATTTCACCTGAGTAGGCAAGATGCTTGCACTATTTTTGTATTAAGCCAGATATATTCACCTCTTCTGGCAACTGACAAATAACACAAAAAAGAGGTCTGATTGACCTCTTAGCAACTCCCTACAATCAATAATTTGGTCTATTAGGAATTAAATTAAGCTAAACCAGCATTTGTTCCTTGCTTACCAGTAGCCAATTCTACCTTAACAATTTTACCGCCCATTTTTTGAATACGTTGCTGTTCGCGGAACCAGTTCTCATAGGGAACTAACTTAGTGAAGTAAGTATTTTGCAATTCCCGCTGGGTACGAATTCTAGTTTGGCTAGGAACGCAAGCAGTAATTTTAAACATCCGCATGGTCTTAAATCTCCTGTAGCTGGGGTGAAAACTTTTTTATCTCAAAATCTTGAGTGCAAATCTGTCTTTATTTACTGCAAGGCTGGAAATCAGGCGTCAATACCAGACCGTTAACACTCATCATTCATAAATTTAGCTTGATAAGCGATATAACGTCCTAGCACTCACGATTGATTTCCAGTCCTTAATTAAAGTCGCACCTAAATTATTAAGCGCAAACTAGTTCCTAGCTCAAGCCAGAGCTAATATAGTCGAAGTAAACGCCCATTTCCTTTCCAGCGTCTGGACCAACCAAGCTAGCGGTTACTTCCTTCATAGCTTGGATAGCTTGTACGGTAGCTCCTACGGGTACACCCAAGGAGTTGTAGGTTTCCTTCAAACCATTCAGTACGCGCTCATCCAAAATGGAGGGGTCGCCAGCCAGCATAGCATAGGTTGCATAGCGCAGGTAGTAATCCAAATCGCGGATACAAGCTGCATAGCGGCGAGTGGTGTACATGTTACCACCGGGACGGGTGATGTCAGAGTACAGCAGAGACTTAGCAACAGCTTCCTTCACAATCGCAGCAGCATTAGCAGCGATGGTGGTAGCAGCACGTACGCGCAGTTCACCAGTATTGAAGTAGCTCTTGAGTTTCTCTAGAGCTGCGGTGTCGAGGTACTTACCTTGAACGTCCGAAGAATTAATAACAGCGGTAATTGCGTCTTGCATGTTGTTATTTCCTTATTTCCAACCGTATTGCAATACTTCTGTTTCAATAGGAGAAACAGCTTCACCTACGACATCGCGCCAACGAGGTAGTCGAAGTAAGCGCCAGCTTCAGCAGCGTCTTCACCAGACAACAGGGAAGCAGCAACATTCTTCATTGCGTTGACACCGCCAGCAACGGCATCGATAGGAGTTCCGAGAGACTTGTACATTTCACGGACGCCTACAACACCGATTTCTTCGATGGGGGTGACATCACCAGCTACGATACCGTAGGTGATGAGGCGGAGGTAATAATCCAAGTCACGCAGACAGGTAGCGGTCATTTCTTGACCGTAAGCGTTGCCACCAGGAGATACAACATCAGGGCGCTTTTGGAACAGCTGGTCACCAGCTTGCTTAACAATCCGCTCGCGGTTGTCTGTCAAAACTTGAGCAATCCGCAGACGGCGCTCACCGCTGGTAACAAAGCTCTTGATCCGATCCAGTTCGCCAGGGCTGAGATAGCGGGCTTCTGCATCTGCATTCACGATGGACTTCGTGACGATACTCATTAATGGATTCCTCCAAAACGTAATGAAACCAGAATTTAATTAAACTGGTGCGACTTTACGGGTTGACTGAGCTTATGTTCTCGTTTTTTAGACTCAACAGTCAAATAACTGCTGAAACTATTACATTTCGAGCCTGCTTGAGTAATTACAAGTACACAAGCCTTGAAACTCAGCTACCTTCCGGAATTATTTTCGGGCATTATGTTGAGCATATATGACTGCTTTTAACAGTTTGTAACATTCTTTTTCATGTTTGCTGTTGCAGCAACAATATTAAAGCAATGTTACGAAAGATTGCAAATAGGGCATAGGGGATTGGGTAAAGGGTAAAGGGTAAAGGGTAAAGGGTAAAGGGTAAAGGGTAAAAGAATTTATTAACCTTTCACTTTTCTCCTTTTCCCCTTCCCCCTCTTGTTTTTCCGATGCCCCATGCCTATTGCCCTATGCCCGTTGCCCGTTGCCCATTGCCCTATGCCCTTGTCCTCCCTAGGCTTTAACCTTGACTGTAACGTCCTGTTAGTACGGACGGTGACAAGCTAGACCAAGACTGCTTCACTAAGTCAGCTGCTGCTTGGACACTGCCGAGGTAGTTACCCGCAGGCAAGGAGGGGAAGCGCTGATAAGGCACTACATCCTCGCCAAAGTAACGGGTATACTCTGGGCTATTTACCATCGCTTCTACAGCAGTTCTCAAACCGCCATCAGCCAGTAGTTTGTTGTACTGGCGAATTTCCGCTTGAGTTGCTGGTGCGCGTCCCAAAAGGTGACGGAAGAGGAATTCAATCACCTTGGTGTTGGGATACGGAGTGTAGAAGCGCTTGCGATAAATTTCGGAACTAGCTAGTTCACGCACAAACTCGCGTACGGAGATTTCCCCGTTCCGCAGTTTGCTTTCCAGATCGCTGCGGCGGAAATACTCAGGAACCTGACCGCTAAATACATCCATTACCTGAACGTAAATAGCATTCATTACCTGTTGCATTTCTGCTTGGTTTGCTCCTACAGTCATGCGGTAAATGCGGGCGGGTTTGCGGCGGGTTGTACCTACACCCACTTCTACTGACTGTCCGCGTCCATCGTTGTAAGAACGACCCAGTTCGATAAACAGCGGCTTGCTCTTATCGATTTGCCTTGCTTTCGCTGCCATATCTGCGATCGCTTTCGCCATAATTGGCATTTGCGCCACATCCATACGCGGCTTGGTCGACTCAAAGCTAGGAACAACAATATCCTTGTTCTGCTTGGTCAACTGGTTATACAGTCTTTGAGAATTCGGGAAGTTCGCCGCTGGCAAGGTCGCAAAGCGGTTGTAAGGAACCGTATCTTCACCAAACGCTTGCAAATATTCTGGAGTATTCAGCATTGTCCGGATGAATGCGCGAATCCCCTGAGTTGCTAGAATCTGATTATACTTCCTGATTTCTGCCTGGTCTAAGGGAGCGCGTCCTAGAAAATGCTTGGTTCCCAGTTCAATTACTTTGGTGTTGGGGTAGGGGGCATAAAATTCTTTCAGGTATAGACCAGAACAGCCTAAACCTTCAATGAATTCTTTAACGGTTATTTCGCCGTTACTCAGCTTGCTTTCCAAGACCTTGAATTCTCTAGAAGAAGCAACGTAGGGTGCGATATCCCGCTCGAAAATCTGCCGATAGGCGGCGCTAATAACAGTTTGTACCGCGACTTTGTCGCCAGTACCAGCCACCAACTTGAAGATTTTCCTTTGTTCGCGCTTTTTGCTGACACCTTGGTTGATGCGGGACTGGATATCTGGTTCCGTCCGTGTTTCGGTGACTGCACCCATTTGTACAAACATGGGTGTTTCTTGCTTCTCGACTTTTGCACCGACATCTTCGCGGATGCTACCAACGCGCAGTTTCCGCAATGCCACACCTGCGGGAGTAAGATAGCGTTCGTATGGAACTGTATCTTCGCCAAATGCCTGGCTGTACTCTTCGCTGTCAATGATGGCATCAATCAGTGCGTAAAAGCCCTTCTTGGCGCAAATATCAAAGTACTTGTTGTTTTCTTGACGACCGTAGGTCGGACGACCCAACAAGCGGCGGTGGATATACTCGATCGCCTTACACACATAATAAGGTGTCCAGTAGAGCTTGCGGAACAGATCCGACTTCGCCAAAGCCCGGACAAACTCGCGTACGGAAATTTCGCCGTTTTCCAGCTTAATTTCTTGTACTTTCAGGCGCTGACCATCGTAGACATCGCGACCAAATACTTGCAGGTAAGCCCCACGAATTACGGCTTGGGTAGAGCTTTCGGAGTATTTTACACTTGCTCCCTTGCCAGTTCCCTTGCTTAAGGTTCTGGGAATTTGATCCAAGCGGAACACTTTTGGTCCCAGAGTACCAGGAAACGCACCGCGAGCATCTGGGTTGCCAGTTTGGTTATTAATTCCTGGCCCTTGGTGAATGAGAATGCGTCTTGTATCCTTACCAAAAGGAGCAGGACGGCTGCTGGGGTTGCGAGTTTCTTTCGGGAAAATTGCCCCAAACTGAATTTCCAGAGGATCGTTACCGGAACCGTAGGGATGCTGGTCAGGCAACGGCTGGTTGTAACCCGCAAAAGTTGTGATAAATTGCGGTACTTTCCGGAAAGGTGCGCTGTACTTAAACAAGTCTTGCTGCGGACCCCAGTTACGACATTCTTGGGCTTCTTGACCGAGACCCCGGATATAGGGTACCGTTTCTTCGCCAAAGTAGTCAGAGTATTCCTCAGAGTCTACCAGCGCATCGATTAAGGCTGACAGACCGCCTCGGGAAACAATATCAAAGTATTTTTGTACCTCTTCCCGGCTACTTGGCCCCCGTCCCAAAAAGTGGCGGAAAGCAAGTTCTAGGGCGCGGCTATTAATAAATGGTTCGTAAAATTGTTTCCGGTAAAGTGGAGATTTACCAAGACGGCGAACAAACTCTTTCATTGAGATGTCGCCATTTTTGACCTGGGATTCTAGATAAGATATCGACAAGCTGTAAGCGCGGGTAATGTCACGCTCAAAGATTTGCCGATATGCTGCCTTGACTACCTCAGTTTTTTCAGCTGCGGATAAACCAGGCTTCATCACAAACTTCTGACGTCGTTCTGCCGCATTAAAGTAAATTTGGGGCAGTTGTAAACCTTGTTGGTCGCCAGATGGACGTTGCCGTAATTTATTAGAAGGAGTGGGTGCTTTGAATTCTGTAATTAAAACATCCATGTACTGAGACACAATGTCTGTTGCCTCAGAGTCTTTGCGGAAATAGGAAAGCGCAGCAGCTTTCAGTTCCTGCAAAGCAACAATTGTAGCTTCACCAGAGCAAGCGTTTTCAATGATTTCCCGCAGACCGCGCGTATTCACGGCGATAATATTGGGGTCGCCAGCCACGATCGCATAAGTAGCATAGCGCAGGAACCACGATAAGTCCCGCAAGCTCTTAGCCATATTAGCAGGGCCATAACGGGCGACGTTAATTGGTCGGAAACCTGGTGGAACCGGGCCGCTGGGTGAAGTGTTAAAGATGGAACGTAAATTTTCTAGGAAGCCACCACGAGATTCTACGTAGGTGACTGTTCCCAGTTTCATTCCTTCTCTTACATCCGCTGTTGCCGCAGCTGCAGCCACAGCCATCGCCACTTCTGGTTCTCTAGGCTTTTCTAAAAAAGCCATCGGCGAACCACCAACAAAAATCCTGTTGGCAGCGCGAGAGACAATAATTTCGGAATTGTCCGTGAGCGCCTGGGCAATTTCTAAACGTTTTGCACCAGATGCAAAATAGCTTGCCAGTTCACTTAGTTCTCCGGCTCCCAGAAAACGGTCTTGCTGCTCCGCCTGGGAAATTGTTGATACAGCTAGGGTTTGATATAGTTGCGGACGCGCAACTGAGCTTCCACCACTTGCCTTAACACTCATCGGATTTGTAAAACTCCCATCATATGCGTTTATGTGTTAAGTCTGGGTCACTTTAGGCTTGACACATCGGTATATTCATGCTTTCCCTGTGCCGCCTGCTAAGTTGCCAGAAAAAATTAACCCAGTCAGCTTTTAGATTAGAACGTTTTGAGATTTATCAGGAGCTTTATTAAGAAGTATGTAGAAACTGTAGCGTTGATGTATCGGCTTTTTAACGCTGATGCTTCAGGTTTATGAGAAAAAATCGAAGTTTTGTATCTATAGGTAACAAAGATCCAACTTGGGGATTGGGGATTGGGTAAAGGTTAAAGGGTAAAGGAATTTATTAACCTTTCACCTTTGTTGCCAGTCGCTACAACTGAGGAGCCACTGCGGTGGACGGGTTTCCCGGCATAAAGCACGTGGCGTGGAACCTCCAAGGGCGCTTACGCTCCTCTTTTCCCCTTACCCCTTTTGTTTTTTCCGATGCCCATTGCCCCATACCCTATGCCCCTTTTGATGAACACGGATAATCTATCTGTGTGTATCTGTGGTCGCATTTAAAACATTGACTTTTGCAAGAGGTTTTATGATTACATAAACTGTTTCACATAAGCATTTTTTATAAACAAAGGTACACAATTACTCACGTTAAAAGCTGCTGCAATTTCAATGTCTGATTCAAACCCGCGTGCAATTAACTCTTTACCTGAACTGCATTTTTTCAAATAAGCCAGCAAATTTTTTTTAAAATCATGAAATACTGCCACAGCAATTTCAGCTTCCGGTGATAAACTGCCATTAAGATAACTAAGAATTGCCCCAGCACCAATCAAATCTTCAAAAGCAGGTCTTAACGTGCCATCTTCCCACCTTTCACCTGCGGGAATAACTGCAATTTTGGAACCATATTTTTGAGCCCACTTTGCCACAGTTTCGCAGTTCCGCAAGCAACCCGCCAAAGTAGGTGTTCTGCCAGTTCGTAAAGTGAGGTAAGAACCATTAGGAGATGGCAAAACTAGTTTTGTTCCTACCGGAATTTTAATTAGTGATGCAGGTGAGAGAGAATAACTGTCTTTGGAAGTGCGATCGCCTGCCAATTGCGCCTGTAAAGATTTGGCATAATCATGCGCTGACTCATCTTTCCACTCGTAGGGAAAAATGATCGCGCCGTTGTTGGTGGCTATTTCTACAGAGGTAGAAAAAGATAAAACATCAACTATCACAACCACATCACTAATGGGAGCTAGGTGAGTAATACCTTGATAACTCCACTCACAGCGCAGGTCAAATTCTGATTGGTCAAAAATCATTAATTTATTTTCAAGTTATACCAATTTAAAAAATGATTGCGACAGATGGATTGACAGAACCCCAATAGAGACAGTAATTCCCAATCCAAAATCCAAAATCTAAAATCCAAAATGGTATTAATTGTGGGATGAGTATCTTGCCCGCACTCGATGAATAGACGGCTCATGTCGCCCGTCCCACAAGAAAACTACAAGAAAATGTGTCACATTGAGTATCCAGCATTAGATAAACTCAAATATGCTGCGATCAAAGCTCCTGAAATGTCCGACTCTCAAACTGTTAGTACTGCTGTTGCCAAACTCTACGATACCTACCCCTTCCCTCCAGAACCGTTGCTCGATCAACCACCCCCAGGCTACAACTGGCGCTGGAATTGGCTAGCTGCTTATAACTTCTGCACCGGACAAAAACCCCAAAAACAAGACATCCGCATTTTAGATGCTGGCTGCGGTACGGGGGTGGGAACAGAGTACTTGGTTCACCTCAACCCCTACGCTTCTGTAGTCGGAATTGATCTTAGTGCTGGGGCGCTACAAGTGGCGCGAGAACGCTGCAAACGTTCCAAAGCAAATCGTGTCGAGTTCCACCATCTTAGCCTGTACGACGTCGAACAACTTCCGGGTGAGTTTGATTTCATTAACTGTGTGGGGGTACTGCACCACTTAGGCGACCCCATTCGCGGTATTCAAGCTTTGGCAAAGAAATTAGCACCAAGCGGTTTAATGCACATCTTCGTGTATGGAGAGTTGGGACGCTGGGAAATTCAACTGATGCAAAAAGCGATCGCTCTCCTCCAAGGTGACAAACAGGGCGATTACCGCGATGGTGTACAGGTAGGACGAAAAATATTTTCTGCTTTGCCAGAAAATAATAGAATTGTCAAGAGAGAAAGAGAACGTTGGTCTTTGGAAAATCAGCGGGATGAATGCTTTGCTGACATGTATGTCCATCCCCAGGAAATTGATTACAATATAGACACGCTGTTTGAACTCATCGACGCTTCAGGATTAGAGTTTCTCGGCTTCTCAAATCCTGGTTTTTGGCAATTGGAGAGACTTTTGCGCAAAGCACCGGAACTAATTGAACGGGCAGTTAGGTTAAGCGATCGCCAACGTTACCGTTTGATAGAATTGCTAGACCCGGAAGTAACCCACTATGAGTTTTTCCTTGGTCGTCCACCAATAACCAAAGCCGACTGGTCAGCCGATGATGCTTTAATGGCAGCGATTCCAGAACGCAATCCCTGTATAGATGGGTTTCCGAGCCAGTGCGTATTTAATTATGATTACCAAATAGTCAACTTGTCGGAAGCCGAATTAAAATTTCTGCAAGCCTGTGAGGGGAAGAAAACAGTCGCGGAAATTTTCAGGGATGATGAGCCGCTAGAGTTAAAGCAAGTGCGATCGCTTCTGAAGCAGCAGTTGATTATGTTAACACCAACCTGAAAAATAAGGTATCGGGGATAGGTGATAGGTGATTGGGAAATTACCTTTGCCTAGTTCCTAATCCCCGATCCCCAATCCCCAATCCCCGATCCCCAATGACTAAGTTAATTGTTTTTTTCTAAAGTATTGTTACTCTATCGTGATATGATTTAGCTGACTGAATGTGCAGTCAACATCATTAGCTGTACTGGTTTCAAGTCCCGTGAGCTTGTCCGATCAATCAACTGATCCCACACCGACAACACGACAAGATACTCAATCTGGTTTTGAGGACGCAGAACCAGTAAACTCTATGCAAGAGTTCTACAAACTCTACCAGGAGTTTTTGCTAATCACACTTGTCTTAACGGGGATTATTTTTATCTCTGTGTGGATTTTTTATTCCCTAAATATTGCCCTGAATTATATTCTTGGGGCATTTACGGGTATGCTTTACATGAGGATGTTGGCAAAAGATGTTGAGCGTTTGGGCCCAGAAAAGCGGCAGCTGAATAAAAATCGGTTGGCCCTATTAGTAGTCATAATCCTACTGGCATCCCGGTGGAATGAACTACAAATTTTGCCCATATTTTTGGGATTTCTCACTTATAAAGCAACGCTCATCATCTATGTAGTCAGAGAGGCGTTTATCTCTGGCTTGCCGACACCTCGATAACCTTGAAAAGCCAATGTGAGTTTGCCTTAAGTAAATCCACACAAGGCTCTTAGTTCCTGTTCTCCAAGTAATATTGGAGAAGTAATTGATATGGGAAGAAAATGCTCAATTTTCTGAACTTCTTCAATTCTGTTCCCCTTGCCGAATTAGAGGTAGGAAATCATTTCTACTGGCAATTGGGTAATCTAAAAATACATGGACAAGTTTTTCTCACCTCGTGGTTTGTAATTGGCATTCTAGTGGTAGCTTCACTAGCTGCTACTCGGAACATCCAGAGGATTCCTAGTGGCATACAAAATTTTATGGAATATGCCTTGGAATTTATTCGGGATTTGACGAAAAACCAGATTGGTGAGAAAGAGTATCGTCCTTGGGTGCCTTTTATCGGCACGTTGTTTTTGTTTATCTTCGTATCGAATTGGTCGGGCGCTTTAGTTCCTTGGAAGCTCATCAAACTGCCATCTGGTGAATTGGCAGCTCCGACTAATGACATCAATACGACAGTTGCACTGGCGTTGTTGACTTCTTTGGCTTACTTTTACGCCGGTTTTAGCAAGCGCGGTTTGGGTTACTTTAAAAAGTATATCGAGCCAACACCGATTCTTTTACCAATCGCGATTCTAGAAGATTTCACCAAACCTCTTTCCCTAAGCTTCCGTCTTTTTGGCAACATTTTGGCGGATGAATTAGTGGTGGCGGTACTAGTTCTTTTGGTTCCTCTATTTGTGCCTCTGCCGGTAATGGCTCTGGGGTTGTTTACAAGTGCTATTCAAGCCCTGGTTTTTGCCACCTTAGCAGCAGCTTACATACATGAGGCCATGGAGGGGCATGGTGGTGAAGAGCATGAAGGACATTAACAGTCCTCAGTTGATGTAATTTTAGATTTTGGATACCCGAATTTTGAATTCGGTTCCAGATCTAAAATCAAAAATCTCAAATCAAAAACCGTTCGTTGTGTACTTAAGGTAAGGAAAATCGACATGGATCCATTGATTTCTGCTGCTTCAGTTCTCGCTGCTGCTTTAGCAATTGGTTTAGCTGCGATTGGCCCTGGTATTGGTCAAGGAAATGCTGCTGGTCAAGCAGTAGAAGGTATTGCCCGTCAGCCAGAAGCAGAAGGAAAAATTCGCGGTACTCTGCTGTTAACCTTGGCGTTCATGGAATCACTGACAATTTACGGTCTGGTGATTGCTCTGGTACTGCTGTTTGCTAACCCCTTTTCCTAGACTCTAAAACTTTTCGTAGTTTGGAGACGTGATGACTCACGTCTCTAATCTAGATTTACCCTTTATGGTTATAGGGTCTCTAGAGTATTACGATGAAAAGTTGAATTCATTATTGCTTGCCATGAAAACTGCTGTTACAGCCAAAGAGGAGAGAAATGTTTGATTTCGATGCTACCTTGCCCTTGATGGCATTGCAGTTCCTGCTGTTGGCAGCTGTTTTAAATGTGATTTTCTATAAGCCATTGACCAAGGCACTGGACGATCGGGATAATTACATCCGAACGAATAACCTTGAAGCTCGGGAACGCTTGGCCAAAGCCGAGCGATTGACCAAAGAATATGAGCGGCAGCTAGCAGAAGCTCGCAGGCAATCTCAAGCAGTTGTGGCTGAAGCTCAAGCTGAAGCTCAACAAATTACTGCCGAGAAAATCGCTGAGGCACAAAGAGAAGCTCAGGCTCAACGAGAACAAGTGGCTCAAGAAATAGAACAGCAAAAGCAGGAAGCTTTACGTTCCTTAGAGCAACAGGTAGATGCCTTCAGCAGGCAGATTCTGGAAAAACTCTTGGGACCCACTTTAGTTAAATAAAGTGATTTTTGATAGCTTACAACATCGGTTCCAAAAAGCATACGCGCTGCGGGGCATTAGTCCGGTGAGCGCTGAATTAAGTGTCAACCAATTTTGGATTTACGATTTTGGATTTTGGATTGACCCCACCCGCAAGGGAATAGGGATTAAAGATTTTAGACTAGCGATTTTGGATTATTTTCGACCACGCTTGGCCGAGGTATAAATCAAAAAATCTAAAATCTGAAATCTAAAATCTAAAATTGCTAGTCGAAAGTGGCACTTTTTTCCTTTGGGAAAGTTCTAACTGATATTAGCAAGGGAGCAGCGCAGTTGTAGATGGGTATCATAGGAACTGTCTTATTAGTAGCCACAGAGGCGGCAGAAGCAGAATCGCAAGGCGGTTTCGGTCTTGACTTCAACATTCTTGAAACCAATATAATTAACCTGGCAATTCTGATTGGCGTTCTATTTTATTTTGGGCGTAAAGTTATAAGTAACACACTAAACGAGCGACGCTCAAATATTGAAACAGCGATTCGGGAAGCAGAAGAACGCGCAAAAGAAGCAGCGATCAAACTTTCCGAGGTACAGCAAAAGTTGACCCAGGCACAAGCAGAGGCGCAGCAAATCCGCAAAGCTGCTGAAGAAAATGCTCGCTCAGCTCGTGAGGCAATTTTGGCACGAGCAGCAGAAGATGTGGAACGTATGAGAGAAACAGCTGCTCGCGATTTAGATACAGAAAGAGAACGGGCGCTTGCTCAACTGCGGCAGCAGGTAGTGGCTATGGCATTGCAAAAAGCCGAGTCCGAACTCCGTAGTGGAATTGGCGACGATGCTCAACAAACACTAATTGACCGTAGTATCGCGCTACTAGGAGGCTAGGGATGAAAGGTAATGTAGCATTAACAGAAGTAGCCGTTCCTTACGCAGAGGCTTTGATGTCGGTAGCGCAATCAAGAAATCTCACAGAAGAGTTCGGCGATGATGTGCGTGCATTGCTGAGTTTACTGTCACAGAGTGAGCAACTGCAAAAGTTTCTTGACAACCCGTTTATTCAGGCTGAGGACAAAAAAGCAGTTATCAACCGTATTCTTGGTGAAGGTGCTAACACATATCTCCGTAATTTCTTAATGCTGTTGGTAGATAGACGGCGCATTATGTTGTTGGAAGATGTTTGCCAACAATATTTGGCGCTTTTGCGGCAACTCAAGCAAACAGTGTTAGCAGAAGTGGTTTCTGCCGTTCCTCTCTCGGAAGCGCAGCAACAAGCAGTTAAAGAAAAGGTCATAGGAATGACCAACGCTCGCGAAGTAGAACTAGAAACCAGAATTGACCCCGATATCATTGGTGGTGTCATCATCAAAGTAGGCTCTCAGGTAATTGACGCTAGTTTGCGAGGTCAACTGCGTCGCTTGTCCTTGCGCTTAACTAGCGCCTAAATCGATTTGGGATTTAGGATTTTGGATTGGGAATTAGCCAATTGCTAATTATTTCTAGATTGGCAATCAGGTCATCAGAAATAAACTTCTAATCTAAAATCTAAAATCTAAAATTTTACTTTCACTGCTTCCGTCTCGAAACAAAGAAGATAGAAAAATGGCAATTAGCATCAGACCTGACGAAATTAGCAGCATTATTCAGCAACAAATCGAGCAATACGACCAACAAGTCAAAGTTGCTAACGTTGGTACCGTTCTGCAAGTAGGTGATGGTATTGCTCGTGTCTATGGTCTAGAAAAGGCCATGTCTCAAGAACTGTTAGAGTTTGAAGATGGTACGATTGGCATCGCCCTCAACTTGGAAGAAGATAACGTCGGTGCAGTGCTGATGGGCGAAGGCCATGAAATTCAAGAAGGCAGTACCGTTACCGCCACAGGCAAAATTGCTCAGGTGCCAGTGGGAGAAGCTTTGGTTGGACGCGTTGTCGATGCTTTGGGTCGTCCAATTGATGGTAAGGGAGAAATCAAAACCACTGAAACCCGTTTGCTTGAATCTCCAGCACCTGGTATTGTGGCACGTCGGTCTGTACACGAACCCCTGCAAACTGGTATTACCGCGATCGACGCGATGATTCCTATCGGTCGCGGTCAACGGGAGTTGATTATCGGCGATCGCCAAACCGGTAAGACAGCGATCGCGATCGACACTATCATTAACCAAAAAGAAGAAGATGTAATCTGTGTCTACGTTGCCATCGGTCAAAAAGCTTCCACCGTGGCTAACGTCGTACAGACATTGCAGGACAAGGGCGCAATGGATTACACCATCGTTGTTGCCGCTAACGCCAGTGACCCTGCGTCCCTGCAATACCTGGCTCCTTATACTGGCGCCTCAATTGCTGAGTACTTCATGTACAAAGGCAAAGCTACCCTCGTTATCTACGATGACCTCTCCAAGCAAGCCGCAGCTTATCGCCAAATGTCCCTGCTGCTGCGTCGTCCCCCCGGACGGGAAGCCTATCCTGGTGACGTATTCTACCTCCACTCCCGCTTGTTGGAACGGGCAGCTAAGCTGAGTGACGAATTGGGTAAAGGCAGCATGACCGCCCTGCCAATTATCGAAACTCAAGCAGGTGACGTGTCTGCTTACATCCCCACCAACGTGATTTCTATCACCGACGGTCAAATATTCCTGTCTTCTGACCTGTTCAATGCTGGTATTCGTCCCGCCATTAACCCTGGTATTTCCGTATCCCGCGTGGGTTCCGCTGCTCAGACCAAGGCAATGAAGAAAGTTGCTGGTAAGTTGAAGCTGGAGTTAGCGCAATTTGATGAATTGCAAGCCTTCGCGCAATTTGCCTCTGACCTTGATAAAGCTACCCAAGATCAGCTGGCACGGGGCCAGCGCTTGCGGGAACTCCTGAAGCAGCCGCAAAACTCTCCGCTATCAGTATACGAGCAAGTAGCCATTCTCTACGCTGGTATTAACGGTTACTTAGATGATATTCCTGTAGATAAAATTACTACCTTCTCCAAGGGTCTGCGGGAGTACTTAAAGACCAGCAAACCTAAGTACGTACAAGGAGTACAATCACAGAAAGTACTGGGTGATAGCGAAGAAGCAGCTTTGAAAGAAGCTATCAATGAATACAAGAAGACATTCTTAGCAACAGTGTAAGTAGTCATTGGTAATTGGTCATTGGTCATTGGCGATCGCTAATGACTAATGACTACAAATGACTAATCACTAGGGACTCAGGACAAAAATATGGCTAATCTCAAAGCAATACGCGATCGCATTCAGTCAGTAAAAAATACCAAAAAAATTACAGAAGCTATGCGGCTAGTAGCTGCCGCAAGAGTTCGTCGCGCTCAAGAACAGGTGTTAGCTACTCGCCCCTTTGCCGATCGCCTGGCACAAGTACTCTACGGTTTGCAAGCCCGTCTGCGGTTTGAAGAAGCCAACTTGCCTTTGCTGAGAAAACGGGAAGTTAAGTCAGTGGGGCTGTTGGTAGTTTCAGGCGATCGTGGTCTGTGCGGTGGCTACAACAATAACGTGATTAAACGTGCGGAAACTCGCGCCAACGAACTCAAGGCAGAAGGTGTAGATTACAAATTTGTGATCGTAGGGCGTAAAGCTACCCAGTACTTCCAGCGTCGTAACCAACCTATTGACGCTACCTATTCTGGCTTAGAACAAATTCCCACCGCTGCGGAAGCATCTAACATTGCCAATGAACTGCTTTCCCTGTTTTTATCAGAAAGCGTAGATCGCATCGAATTAATTTACACTCGTTTCGTTTCTTTGGTTAGTTCCCGTCCGGTAGTGCAAACTCTGCTTCCCCTTGACACCCAAGGTCTAGAAACCGCAGATGACGAAATATTCCGTCTGACAACTCGTGGTGGTCAGTTTGAAGTAGAACGGCAAAAAGTCACTACTCAAGTCCGCCCTTTCCCCCGCGATATGATTTTCGAGCAAGATCCACTGCAAATTCTGGATTCTCTGCTATCTCTCTATCTGACTAACCAGCTATTGCGGGCGCTGCAAGAATCTGCTGCCAGCGAACTAGCCGCGCGGATGACAGCTATGAGCAACGCCAGCGATAACGCCGGTGAATTGATCAATAACCTTACCCTGTCTTACAACAAAGCACGGCAAGCGGCAATTACCCAGGAAATTCTTGAGGTTGTGGGCGGCGCTGAAGCACTTACTTAGGTGAATCAGGTGATTTTTACCTTTGTGTCTTAGTGTCTTTGTGGTTTAAAAGACATTTTTTCACCACCAAGGCACTAAGACACCAAGCAAAATCTTTTTAGTTTTCAAGCAGATAGTGGCACATTTGACAACCGCACACTATAATAAGAGTATATGACCTCATGGGTCCGTAACGGTTTCGACAGGCTGGCGAAAGCTGCCCTGTGATTCAGGTCGAGAGTGAGTCTCCTCTCGTAAATCCAAGGCTCAAAAAAAAGTAAATGCGAACAACATCGTAAAATTTGCTCGTAAGGAAGCTCTTGTAGCTGCCTAATAGCCTCTTATAGGTTCGAGCGCTTCTAGTCTGACTCCGTTAAGGGCTAGAGGCAAACCCCAACGGATGCGCTAATAAGTTTTCTCTGGTGGACTTGTTAGCAAAGACTTAATCAGAGCATCCTGCCGTTCGGGATAATGAACGTTCCCTGCCTTGAGGGTAAGAAAGGCTAAGCCTGTGAACGAGTGGGGGGTCAATACCCAGTTTGGACAGCAGTTCGACTCTGCTCGGATCCACTAAGAATAAGTTGCAAGTCCACCTAAAGCTGTAGTATTTAGGTGGATTTTGTTTGATGGCTAAAGTTCAGATTGCTAGCGATCGCTGATACATTAACAAAAAATTCAGTAGCATTTGTTGCCAAGTTTGAAAATGCTCCGATAATTTATTAGGTGGAACTTACAAGTAAAAATTTACACAAAACCCTTATTGCTGTCGTTGTAGACCATATTTGACGATGAGCAGACAATTTCTACCATCTGTACCACGTTCGTAGGCAACTCGGTCAGCCAAGCGCCGCAGGAGAAACCATCCATACCCCCCGACTTGTAGAGTACCTGGTTCTGGTTCGGCGATCGCATCAGGATTAAAAGGTTTGCCGTAATCCCAGATTCTAATCTCTAGTCGATCAATCCAGAGAGAAACGTCTATCTCAATGGTTGTTTCCGGAGGTAAAGCATGATGAGCATGACGAACGGCATTGGTAAAACCTTCTGCTAATGCTAGGTTCAAACGATACAGTTGGCTTTCTGACCAACCAAGTTTAGACAAATGTTGTAGGCAGAATTGTTCAAACCACTGTTGCACCTGGTTTAGAAGCTCTAGTTCGCTCTTAACCGTCAGATGGTCTTGCTGCACCATGCTAAGCATTGACCTTGACTTAAATGTATATGTGTGGGTAAAAATCTTTGCAAGTAGGTAGGCATAAATAAACAACTTAGTTGTTATGTTTTTACACCTAATTACTTATCTGTTGTAATCTACAGATTCTAGATTTTGGAATAGCATTTTAATCCAAAATTTAAAATCTAAAAAATTTAAAATCTCAGATGCAACCCGGATTATTAAAATTGACGCCTGTAAAATTTTCTCAAAAGTACATTGACATTTGCACTTGCTGAGAAACTCACAGGCGTCAAAAAGCTTTATCGTGACTGATTTAGAACAGTCCCAAGGTAAGGGATTTGTCTAATGGTAAGGTAGCACCGATACCTAAGTAAATGGTAACCAAAGTACCAAACAAGAAGATCGCTGTTGCTACAGGACGGCGGAAAGGATTTTGAAACTTATTGACGTTCTCAATAAAGGGAACAAGGATCAGTCCCAAGGGTACGGACGCCATCAATAATACCCCTAAAAGTTTGTTAGGAACTGAACGCAAAATTTGAAATACAGGGTATAAGTACCACTCTGGTAAAATTTCCAATGGTGTGGCGAAGGGATTTGCTGGTTCTCCAACCATAGCTGGATCAAGAACAGCTAGAGCCACGATACAAGCGAAGCTTCCCATAATTACAACAGGGAAGACATAGAGTAAGTCGTTTGGCCAAGCAGGTTCACCATAGTAATTGTGACCCATGCCTTTTGCAAGTTTGGCTCTTAACTTAGGATCGCTGAGGTCTGGTTTTTTTAGTGTTGCCATTTTTAAATGTGCTCTCCTGCTTACGTCGAGTTAAAGCATTTGTTTAAGCCTCGAGCTGAAAGCACTAGCTTTCAGCTTAAGATGCTATTGTTTGTTTTTCTGTCTTCTATGTGTCAATAAATTTGTTATTTTTCACAAGTTTAAAACAAACAACTGAATCTGGAAACTGAAAGCTAATGCCTATTACTCTACAGGCGAAGAATTTGCAGTAAGAATTTATAGCTCAAGGGCTATCTACCACAAAGAACGCTTCGCCCCTACTCAATTACAACGGACCAGAAATTCCTTGCTTGCGAATCATCAAGAAGTGCAGCAACATGAAAACGGCAATGAGCCAGGGTAGCACAAAGGTGTGAGCGCTGTAGTAGCGAGTCAGCGTTCCTTGTCCAACGCTGGAACCGCCGCGCAACAGTTCGGAAATTAATGTGCCGACCACGGGGATAGCTTCTGGTACACCGCTAACGATTTTCACAGCCCAGTAGCCAACTTGGTCCCAAGGCAGAGAATAGCCAGTCACGCCAAAAGAAACGGTAATTACTGCCAGGATGACTCCACTTACCCAGGTCAACTCGCGGGGCTTTTTGAAGCCTCCTGTGAGGTAAACCCGGAAAACGTGCAGAATCATCATCAGCACCATCATGCTTGCAGACCATTTGTGGATGGAGCGAATCAGCCAACCAAAACTCACTTCATTCATGATGTACTGCACGGAGGCATAAGCTTCCGTAACGGTTGGCTTGTAGTAGAATGTCATGGCAAATCCAGTAGCAAACTGGATCAAAAAGCAAGTCAGAGTAATTCCACCCAGGCAGTAGAAGATGTTGACATGGGGAGGGACGTATTTGCTGGTAACGTCATCAGCAAGCGCTTGAATCTCTAAGCGCTCCTCGAACCAGTCGTAAACGTTGGCCATACAATCTCAAGTTCCTAGAGTCGATCGCGGTTAATAAATCTCCCTAATTACTGGGAATTGGTGATTGGGTATCGGGAATTGGGGATTGGGGATTGGGAATTGGGAATTGGGAATTGGGCATTGGGAATTGAAGTACTGATTTTTCCTTTGTCCGATGCCCATTGCCCCTTGCCCCATGCCCATTGCCCCATGCCCTAGTACCTAGTCCCTAGTCCCCAGTCTTTTTTAGCAAAGAGGGGAGAAGCTCCTTTAATTATGAACCGTGAGGGTGTTAAGAATTGTTTAAAAACTTAACACTCTGCAAAAATAGAATATATTGCGTTCTCTTTGCGCCCAAACAAAAAATGCTGGATACAAAGTAGATTTTATCGTTTGTGGAGTGGTATTGGCTGGAATCACTGGTCTTAACCACTTGATTTCCCGATCCACCACTTCTATAAAAAAAGTAACATAGTCGAGAGATAGATTTCATAAACACTCTTGTAAAAGTAACTTTTGCAAGAGGTAGGAAACTCGGGTTCCCACGCAAGAGCTAGTACGTTGGGGTTTAAGGTCAACAGCAAAGGGTAAAGGCTAAAGGTAATAATTTTCCAATTCTTTTAACCTCTACCCCTAATCCTCACTCCTAAGGGGAACGGGAATCCCGAGTTCCCCCCCTTCCCTTTCCCGACTTCTGCAAGAAGTCTGAAGGCAACTGCGTCGAACTAGGCAATTTGGGTTGAAAGTGGAATTAAAAATGAGGTTAATGCACAAACAGGTTTTTCGGGTTGGATTGTCACTGCTAGTGGCGTTTTGGTTAGGATTTTGCAGTTTTTGTCAGCCAGCAATGGCTCTGAGCGAAGAACAAAAGCTGGTGTCGGAAGTTTGGCGAATTGTTAACCGCACTTATCTGGATGACACATTTAATCATCAAAATTGGGCAGCAGTGCGGCAAAAAGTTCTGGCAACGCCACTGCCAGATCATCAAGCAGCTTACGCGGCAATTGGAAAGATGCTTAAGGGCCTGAATGACCCTTTTACCCGCTTTTTAGATCCTGAGCAGTACCGCAGTTTGCAGGTAAATACTTCTGGGGAATTGACGGGGGTGGGCTTGCAAATTGCTCTGAATCCACACACAGGCAAGCTGGAAGTAGTTACTCCCATCGCTGGTTCACCAGCAGAAAAAGCTGGAATTCGACCACGCGATCGCATCGTTAAAATTGAGGGTTTCTCTACGGAAAATCTTACCCTCGATGAAGCAGCAACCAGAATGCGGGGTCCGATTGGCAGTCTGGTGACGTTGCTAATCGAACGAGAGGGAGAAGGACAAAGAGAATTCAGAGTTATGCGCGATCGCATTTCTCTGAACCCTGTAGTCGCAGAGTTACATACTACCTCTGAGGGAGCACCCTTTGGCTACATTCGTCTCACTCAATTTAATGCCAACGCTCCAATGGAACTGGCACACGCCATTAATAGTTTAGAAAAAAAAGGTGCATCTGCATACATTTTGGATTTGCGAAATAATCCCGGTGGACTGCTGCAAGCCGGAATAGAAATAGCTCGTCTATGGTTAAACTCTGGCACTATAGTCTACACAGTCAATCGGCAAGGTATTCAAGGCAGTTTTGAATCATTTGGTCCAGCACTGACTGACGATCCGCTAGTTGTTTTGGTCAATCAAGGAACTGCGAGCGCTAGTGAAATTCTCGCAGGCGCACTACAAGATAACGGCCGTGCTACGCTGGTTGGAGAAACCACGTTTGGTAAAGGCTTAATCCAGTCATTATTTGAGTTGTCAGATGGTTCCGGCTTAGCAGTCACCATTGCTAAGTACGAAACTCCTCAACATAAAGATATTAACAAGCTAGGTATAAAGCCAGACAAAATAATCCCCTCTGAACCAATCGCTCACGAACAGATTGGCTCAGACTTTGACTCTCAATATCAAGCTGCCGTGGAACTGCTGACGAAAAACTCAGTAGTAGCAGCAGGAGCAGCGTGACTAGGAGTGGGAGAGGAGAACAGAGGGAGAGGGGGGAAAATGTTAAAACAACTTTCCCACTCCTCCACTCCTCCACTCCTACTTACTACTTACAGGATGGCTTGTGCCTTTAATAAGGCTGTGAAATCCAAGTTCGCTAAGCGTTGATAGGCATTATCGATGACACGTTTACCGCGAAGATAACCTGTGTTAGCACCAGGAGCAATATACTGGAGTGTTTCTGGTGTAAAACTTTCTATGAGGTTTTTTATGCTTTTAATTTGCCGATACCAGTGAAAAGTCTTGGCTGTTCGCAATGGCACTGGTTCGCCTTGCTGGTTAGGGACTAAATGGCGTCCAGAAAACAGCACACCTCCAAACTCACTGTAGTAAAGGCAAGATGATCCAGGAGAATGTCCAGGAGTCCAAATCAGTTTGAAGGCTGAACTCAAAGTGAATTCCTGATGAAAAGTAGTTACGTCTAATTCCGGCAATAGATAGGCTTCTTGCTCTTGAATCAAAACCTCGCAGTTGAAAGTTTTGTGAAATTCTGCTGTCTTACCAATAGCACCTCTATGGGTGAGAAATAACCAGCGTATACCACCATGCGATCGCAAAAATTCCTGATTTGTCTGCTCAAATGCCGGACAGTCAATCAGGATATTGCCTTCATTTCTTACAATAAAATAAGCGGTTCCCCCCAGTGTGTCCCGATTTGGTGGAAATGCAAAAATAGTATCTAGGACTTCTCGTGGTGGCTTGGCTATTTGACTAGACTCTTGAGATGAGGGACACATGAGAAAAGCTACTAATTGAAGAGTTGTAACAGATCCGGTTCAAGTATAAGACTTTTCTTTTCAAATAGGGGGATGGG
Source organism: Fischerella sp. PCC 9605 (assembly GCF_000517105.1). Classification (GTDB taxonomy): domain Bacteria; phylum Cyanobacteriota; class Cyanobacteriia; order Cyanobacteriales; family Nostocaceae; genus PCC9605. The sequence continues at coordinate 260,334 of NZ_ALVT01000034.1, forward strand.
GTCTATTCTGTGGCAAGAGTTATGGTGCTTTTGACTATTCCGTGAGACTGACGTTTCAAAATAAATGAAAATAACATGACTGTTTGGTTTCTTCTTCTACTGGGACTAATTACTTATCTGATGGTGCAGCGTAGTGTTGCTCGTATCACCCGGACACCTGTGTGGCTATTGTGGTTGGTATTAATGACACCAGCAATGCTGTGGACGGGATGGACGGTAATGCATGGAGAAAAACAACCTCCACCGCGGGCGTTGATGATTTGGCCATTGGTAATTTGTCCCTTGTTATACTGGGTGCTATTTCAGTGGGGGCGACAACCCCAAAAGGACAAACAGACTCAAACAGAAACACCACAACCAGACTTAGCTACACAGCAGTCAACTACAGAATTAACTCCCGTGCGTCCCATAGAACCAAATGAAGAAACCCAATTGCGAAATTGTTTTCCTTGGTCTGTATATTACATCCAGAACATTGAATATAGACCTCAAGCTGTGATTTGCCGAGGTCAGTTAAGAACTAAACCAGCCGAAGCTTATCAACGAATTAAGGAAAACATTGAAGCACAATTTGGCGATCGCTTTTTGCTCGTCTTTCAAGAAGGTTTGAATGGCAAACCCTTCTTTGTACTTGTTCCTAATACCCAAGCTGCTAAAGCTAATACACCCCAAAAAGAAAGGTTAACGCGACCAGGTTTAGCTTTATTACTATTAATAGCCACTTTGGTAACTACTACAAAGGTAGGAGCAGGAATTGCTGGTGTGGAATTCACACTTCGTCAGCTTCAATCCGACCCGAGTGTAATTTTAAAGGGATTGCCCTATGCTTTAGGTTTGATGTTTATTTTGGGCATTCACGAAATGGGTCATTACTTAACAGCGAGGTACTACAAAATCCGCTCGACCCTGCCTTACTTTATCCCGATGCCTTTTTTCTTGGGAACCTTTGGTGCTTTTATTCAGATGCGTAGTCCCGTACCTCACCGCAAAGCTTTATTTGATGTCAGTATCGCCGGGCCCCTTGCAGGTTTTCTAGCAACCTTGCCTTTATTATTCTGGGGCTTAGCTAATTCCACAGTAGTTTCTCTGCCAGAAGAAAAAACAGGGCTGTTGAATCCTGATGCGCTTAATCCCAAATACTCTATATTATTAGCGCTACTCTCGAAGCTAGCCTTGGGAAGTCAGTTAACGCCACAATCAGCTATTGACCTACATCCAGTTGCAGTAGCCGCTTGTTTGGGAATAATCGTGACCGCGTTAAATTTGATGCCAGTGGGACAACTGGATGGAGGTCACATAGTCCATGCGATGTTTGGGCAAAGAAGCGCCATGCTCATTGGTCAAGTTGCTCGCCTGCTGCTGCTGTTACTTTCTTTAGTACAGCCGGGATTTTTCTTATGGGCAATTATTTTATTATTTATCCCACTGATGGATGAACCCGCTCTCAATGATGTCACAGAACTAGATAATAAACGTGATATTTGGGGATTGCTGGCAATGGTTTTGTTAGTGCTGATTATATTGCCACTACCACAGGCGATCGCTAGCTTATTGCAAATTTAGATTGATATGAGAATGCACGCAAAGATGCAAGTGTTTTTCAGTGTATTTACATCTTTGCGTGAGATTGTTATCTTCGTTAACTGGATGCTGAATTAGTTGCTTCAGATGCTTTAGTTGCTGGTGCAGCACCACCCATACGAATCTCAGAAGTGAACGAAGCCATACTAAAGCCACCGAAGCGTTTGAGAACACCTACCCGCATCCGCAAATTAGGGCTAGCAAACCAAAGGCGTTCTTCAGACCACATCGTTTCGTACTCTGTAATTAAAGTCAACGCCTCATCGTCACCCATTTTGTAGCTGCCGGCAACTGGCATTTTCTCGGCATAGCCCATTTCCCGCAGTAACTTGCCTTCAAAGGGGTTATCTTCATTAGGCACTGGTACTAATACTGTGGAACCCTTGTGATCTTGTTCATCCCACTCCATCGTGCCGTTCCAAGTTACTCTTGCGCCACAGGAAGCACGACTGGCGTCTATTTCGTACTGTTGGCAGAGTTTGATTACCTCTGGATGATCCGCTGCTAGCATTTCAATAATGATATCTGATTTGCCGGATTCTGATTGCTTAAAAGCCAAGTGGTGACTAGTACGATGAGAAAACCATTTACCAGCACTTAACTCAAAAAACTCTTCAATATTCATGAATAAAATTACCTTGCGTCAAAATCCTTATTAATCCCACTTATTACAAGGTAGCAGAAGAGGATTAGGAGAGTGGGGGAGTGGAGAGTGGGGGAGTGGGGGCTAGGGGCCTCCTCTGGGGTTGGGGGCTGTAGAGGAGTAATTTTGAATTTTGAATTGTTCATTTCCCCCCCTCTCCCTCTGTTCCCCTCTCCCATTCCTATTTCCCTTCAATTCCCTCTATTCAAAATTAATTACCTGCTTCTTCAAGCCTTTTAAGAGAAATCCTTGCTGCCTCCGCAACATTGTCGTGGCTGTCTTTTTCCAGGTATTTTAACGCCGAGACACTTTTGGGGGTGGGAAGATTACCTAAAGCTTCTGCCAAACGTTGTCGCACTAACCAATCTTCTGATTGAGCAAAGCGTAAAATCCGATCTACTGCGTTGATGTCTTTAATTTCTCCCAGTGCCGCGATCGCTGCTTGTTGTATGACTATTTCCTCATTATCTAAGGCTTGGTAAAGGATTTCACGAGCGCGGGAGTCTTTAATATTACCTAGCGATACCGCTGCACTAAAGCGCACCAGCCAATCTGTATCTTCATAAAAAGCTCTTGACAGTGCTTCAAAGGCTCTGGTATCACCCAAGTATCCTAGCGCACCAGCTGCGTCTGCACGAATGCCGTAATCCGGGTCAGTTTCTAAAATTTTGATCAGAATTGGATAGCATTCTGCGGTTTGTTTGATCCCTAGGGCAAATATTGCCATTGACCGCAGTTGCATCGATTCGTCATCCAAAACCTTCTTAATTAATGGTACGGCGTCTTCTGCTGGTACATCCCGCAAACAAGCAAGGGCAACCATGCGATCGCGCAGATTCGGACTTTCTAACTGAGTGGAAATTTCCTCTAAGCTTGGAACTGTCATCTGGTTTAATACGATTTTGCTACTTAATGTCTCTATAAGTATCATTGCGTAACTTTCAACGCATTAGCCTGATGCCAAAGTCAGAGTTATTAGAAATTCAAAACTTAATACTTGTTAACTATAAGTGTTTTTAAATATTAAGACTTAGGGAAAAGACGTAAAACAGTGTAAATCTTGTCATGCTTAGAATTCAGTAAAAATCTGGTTATTGTGAACAAATATTACAACTAAGCGGTACTTTGCATATAAACACAGAACCTTTGACAAGTTACATATTGTACAAATTTTGGCCGCAAGTCCGTAAAACATGAAAAACTGTGGAACCGCCAAACATAGCAAACGGCCTGGGTTTGAGGAGTTCAAAGACAAAACCCAGGCAGTTGACAAAGGTGAAAGTAATGCTACTTTCCCTCTTCTTTTTACCTATTTGCTTTCAGTTGTCTTAAATATAACACAAGCTATTACAATTTTTGCAACTGGGATACTCAGTAGATTCACCAAAAAAAAATTTGGCTCGTCTAAGAGCATGAAAAAGGGTGCAACTATTGCCGCATTGGTGATAGCTACCATCCTGGCAGGACATACTGTTTCGGCACAGGTAACACCTCCGCAGCCGCCGCCACTTAGTAATGTCAAGGTTCCGGAACCGGACAATCTAGGGGAATTTATTCGGGACAAAACAGCTGCGATCGCTCTAGGGAAATCTTTGTTCTGGGACATGCAACTAGGTACGGATGGCATTCAGTCGTGTGCTAGTTGTCACTTTCATGCTGGAGCAGACAACAGATCCAAAAACCAACTCGATCCGGGACGACTGCGTGTAAATCCGAACAAAGTTGAGAATCCGGATACAATTTTCAATACGGGAGGAGGCCCAAACTACCAGCTCAACGTCGCAGATTTTCCATTCCACAAGTTATCAGACCCAAACAATCGTTCTTCAGCAGTACTATCCGACAGGAACGACGTCGTCGGCTCTCAGGGAGTATTCAGATCAAGGTTCGTTGACGTCGTTCCTGGTAGTGCCAATGACAACGTAACTCCGCTCAGGGATGATATTTTCAACGTGCAAGGCACAAACGTCCGCCAAGTAACACCCCGTCACTCGCCAAGCACGATTAATTCAGTATTTAATTTCCGCAACTTCTGGGACGGAAGAGCACAACCCATTTTTAATGGAGTGAATGGGCTGGGGTTAAAAGACCCAAATGCCTATGTTTTAAAGGCTACTAGGCCTCGGTTCCTTGAAGATGTGAAAGTTAGTATCAATAATTCTTCTTTGGCTTCTCAAGCTGTTGTACCACCACTAAGTGCTTTGGAAACAGCAGCTGAAGACCTTCCCATTGCACCATTCCGAGTAGAAGCATCCGAAACCAGTGACACAACTACGGTGATTGATGCTAACAGCGGTCAACAATTAGCGGTGCTAAATGACGAAGGTGAAACCATCAGTGGTAGCAACGACTTATCGCCATCAGAAGAGCAAATATCTCCAACAACTAATCAGCCATTTAAACGGATTGGTAGAAAGTTGGGTAAAAAGCTACTCGCCCTCAGACCACTTGGCAAGCAACAGGTAGCAAGAGATGACAGCGTTCTTGGTGCCTACAGCCGTTACCCTCGAACTGGTCTGAACCGCAGCTACGCAGCTTTAATCAGAGATGCCTTTCAACCACAGTGGTGGAAATCTAATCTCATCATCAGCATTAATCCCGAAACTGGAGAGCGCAGATTCATCCGTAAGCAGAAGAAGAATTTGTCTACCAACGAATACACTTTGATGGAATATAATTTCTCGCTGTTCTTCGGGTTGGCTGTGCAAGCGTACGAATCTACTCTAGTTTCCGACCAGACACCATTTGACAAGTTTCTGGCAGGGGACACCAACGCTTTCACACAATCGCAACAGCAGGGATGGCGAATTTTCCAAACCAAAGGTGCGTGCTTCGGCTGTCATGGTGGCTCAGAGTTGACCACTGCTTCTGTTAGCAGCGTGGCTAGCCAAGGACGCATCCGACGCGCCCCGGCATTTGTAGGAGGACGAGTTGAAGATGCTGGTTTCTTTAATATTGGTGTTAGACCTAGCGAAGACGACCTTGGTGTGGGTGGTAATGACTCGTTAGGCAATCCGCTTTCAGAATCACGGCTAGCTCTTGAAGGTACATTTAAGCAGTTACTCGGCGAAGAACCACCTGTAGTTCCCAATGGCGAACAAGACTTGACCGCAGATGGAGCTTTCAAGACACCAGGACTTCGCAACATCGAACTCACTGCTCCTTACTTCCACAATGGCGGACAATTGACCCTAGAACAAGTGGTTGATTTCTACAATCGCGGTGGTGACTTTGGTCAAAATTTACCACCACTGAACCTGACTGAAGAAGAAAAACAGGCGCTAGTAGACTTTCTCAAAGGTTTGACTGATGAGCGAGTCCGCTATCAAAAAGCACCCTTCGACCATCCGCAGTTGTTTATTCCTAACGGTCATCCTGGCAACCAAAATTCTGTTACTATCGACCGCAATGTCAAAACTGAAGACGGAACAACACAAGCTACGGATCGGCTATTAGAACTACCTGCAGTTGGTCGTAGAGGTCGTAAACTTCCTCCCAACTTCCTTGGAACCTGATTTACGACAGAAGTAAATTCTACTTAGTACAGCTTTGCATAAAATCGTAGTTTTTTTAAACGCAGAGGCACGCGGAGTAAACGCAGAGAGGCGCAGAGTCTTTCTACATTTAATTCGTTACGAATTTGTGCAACATTGTACTTAGTCGTTTAGTTAACTTCTAATCAAGATAACAGCAGGGACAATCATCTAATTTACTAAAAGCCTGGAAAACCAAGTTTTTTTATGGACTTGCACAAATTGATAAGTTATTTGCTACGAATTTGTAAAATCCTGTACTTGCTCTAAAGTTAACAACGGTTTGTCTGCCATCAGAATGTCGGGTGCATTACCGATGGTGTAATGCACCCAACTATCTCACGCTCTTTTAGCTTTGGGCAGCGTCAAACAAAGTCCGGAAGATAACATGATGCTGGCGATAGAAGCAATCAGGACAACTTGGAGAGCGTCAGTTAAATTAAAAGTCATAGTTGTTACCACGGAATAGCTTTCAAATTGATGGGTTTGATCACACTAACCGTACAGGCTTTTGACATCTCAAATATTAAGCTGCCAAGAGTGACAAAAACATAACAAAAAAGTGACAGTAGCGGGATAAACGCCAGAAAATAAAGACTACCGTTGTTAAATTTCATTTATAAAATAAATCTTAAGGAGAGTGCGTTAATGTAGTATAAAGCATCGCCATTAATGGCGATGCTTTAGGTGCAAAAAATTGTGAAAGGGTCAAAAATCACACGTCAAGAACCCCCACCTGCACTCTTGCAAGTGGGGGCGTGAAACAGCCAGGTTTTACCGGTAACTCCTGACTAGAGCCAATGAGCCACTATCTCGCACGGACTTCCGCTTATTTCCCTAGAGCGGATTATCTCCAAACCTACTGGCTGTAGGTGCTTGAGGGTCGCTCAAATGATTCGGAGGCAACCTCCGAATCCGCGACCTCCAGAAAGGACATCGTGATAGTGGTGGCGTAAGGGACTTGTTGTTTTTGGATTATCTCCATGAACTCAAATGCTCGAATTCCAGTTTTGTCACCAGATGGTAAGCCATTGATGCCAACCTTGTATCGACGGGCACAGGTCTGGGTAGAACAAGGCAAAGCAAAATGGATCGGCAATGACCTGAATATTAAGCAAGTTCATCTGTTACAAGAACCATCCGGTAACGCAACTCAGCCCGTTGCGATCGGCATTGACCCTGGTAAAAAGTTTTCAGGAATTGCTGTTCAATCTAGTCAGTTCACTTTGTTCGCAGCACACTTGGTATTGCCGTTTCCTAATGTCACTAAAAAGATGACGGGGAGACGAATTTTAAGACGTGCGAGACGCTCAAGACGTATCAACCGCAAAATTCCATTCCATCTTAGGGCGCATCGTCAAAAACGCTTTGACAATCGCAGGCACAAAAAACTGGTTCCATCTATCCGTGCTAACCGTGAATTTGAGTTGCGAGTTGTCAAAGAGTTGATGCGACTATTCCCAGTCTCAACTATTGTCTATGAATACATAGAAGCAAAGGGGGATAAAGCGTTTAGTCCTGTAATGGTGGGTCAAAAAGTCATGTTGGAGTTCTTAACAGAACTAGCTCCAGTGGCAACTTGTTTTGGTTGGCAAACCGCTAACCTCAGAACTCACCTGAATTTGATTAAGCACAAAAACAAGGCCTCACAATCTCCTCAATCTCATGGAGTAGACGGAATTGCGTTGGCTTCTAGCCAATTCGTAAACTACGAAGCCTTCCAAACCAAGCGAGAACATGGGCGTCGCTGGGTTGGAAGCGTGCGTCTGACGCCTTCTCCGTTTCGGGTGATTACTCGCCCCAATCTATTCCGTCGCCAGTTGCACTTTGAGAATTTCAGGCAAGGCGCTGTACGTAAGCGTAAGGGGGGAACTGTTACGCCATTCGGATTTCGTTCTGGTGATTTCGTTCAAGGTGAAAAGGCTGGAAAGATTCATAGAGGTTGGATTGGTGGCTTTAAGTGAGGTCAATAAAGTAATTAGCCTCTATGACCATAACTGGAAGCGAATTGGTCAGTTTTCTGTAGGCAAAGTTCAATTAATTAAGAGGAGTACAAAGCTAGGTGTGGCATAGACCTCTTGGCGGACTCCGTACCTCCGTCCGCCGTCGCTATCCCTCCCCCACAGAAGTGCGCGAGGATGGGGGAATCTCGCGAGTTTTGTTGAAATTTATATTTACTTGGTTAAATCTTCCTTCGACGTTCTTGGAGTTTGAGCAAAATTTCGGCGTGCATTGCGCGGGTAATTGGGTAAAAATACACTAAAACCAAGCCACAAATTAGAGCGATCGCTGGTAGAGGGCCAATAGAAACGCGAATTACTTCTAATACTGAATCTGGTTGGATCGGCATGGGAGTTTCTGGTGTGGGTTTAATATATCCCGCTGCACCCAGTCTTTGCAAAACGAAACTGACTGCCAACCCCAAACAGATTTTTTGCAAAAAAACCATGAAACTATAAAAAATGCCTTCCCGTCGCTGTCCGGTTTTTAATTCATCCAGTTCAATTACATCAGGTAGCATTGACCAAGGCACTAGATAAGCGGTGGATACTCCAAAACCAGCCAGTACTGCTAAACAGTACATAAACACAACCTGATCTGGCTTTAAGAAAAACAGTCCAGCCTGAGCAATAATCCATAAAGTCATTCCCATATAGTAAACGGCTTGTTTGCCAACACGCTGACTGATGGCACTCCACACAAACAGCATTGCCATAGCGGTTCCTTGCACTGCCAGCAGAACTGAGCTAATGTGCCATTGGGGAAGGCGCATCCAACTAGTCACAAAATAAGGAATAATACCAGCCGTTAGTTGGACTGCTAACCAGGAACACAGATAAATTCCGACTACAAATAAAAAAGGGCGATTGCTAAAAGCGATTTTGAGTTGCTGCAAAAAAGGTATAGAGACTTGTTGTTCCGTTTCTGGATGTAACCTTGCTACAGCTTGAGCGCGTTTTTTCGTTCCCCAAACACACCAATACACAGGCAAAACAGAAATAATCGCACAGATAGCTCCCAATAATAAAAACTGTAGGCTGCGGTTATCAGGAATGATGAAGGAGATTACTAACGCGATTACTAAAGCGAGAATGCTACCGCCAATCGAAAAAGCAAAGCGAAAACTGTTAAGGTTCGTGCGTTCGTCGTAGTCTTGGGTTAGTTCTGCTGTGAGAGCTGTGTATGGTAAATTGACAATAGTATAAAAGGCGTTAAACAAAATTGATATCGCAGTGTAATACCAAAACAAGCCCCACTGATTCGCATTTTCGTTGTTACTAAAGTGAGGTACAATCCACTGCAAAAAGAAGAAAATTCCAAAGGGAACTGCTCCCCAAATCATCCAAGGATAGCGCCTTCCCTGGCTGCTTTGAGTGCGATCGCTCAATACCCCCACCATCGGATCGTTTACCGCATCCCAGACTTTGCCAATTAGTTGAGTTTGTCCTGCTAATTGCGGATTCAAACCAGCTACATCTGTCAGGAAAGGCGATAAATAAGATATACCAATCATGGCAGTAATCGCCGCGCCCAAATCCCCAGCACCAAAAGCAATTTTGGTAGTCAAGTCTAATTTTTCACTGTTAGAACTTGGTTGGGAATGGCTATCAGGGGCAGAATCACTCATATTAACTTGCCCTCGTATTAAGATAATGAGTTTGGTTTTTCATCCAGTATTAGCTATAAATCCTTTCCCTATGCCAGACCTTTACGTTTCTTGGTCAGATTATCACCGCAAAATTGAACAACTGGCTGCTCAAATTTATCAATCTGGCTGGCAGTTCAACCAGATTGTCTGCCTTGCCAGAGGGGGACTGAGGGTAGGAGATATTCTCTCTCGTATTTATAAACAGCCACTGGCAATTTTGGCAACATCATCTTATAGTAGCCCCGGCAAGCAAGAAAGAGGATGTTTAACCTTTTCTCGCCACTTGACGATGACTACAGAAAAGTTAGGTTCCCGCATTCTTTTAGTGGATGATTTGGTAGATTCTGGAGTGACACTCAAGGAAACTATACCTTGGCTGAAGACATACTCTGATTCTCCAATTGAGGAAATTCGTACTGGTGTAATTTGGTATAAAGCTTGCTCAGTAATAGCGCCAGATTATTATGTTGATTATCTAGCTGACAATCCTTGGATTCATCAACCATTTGAACCTTACGAGTTTATGAACCCAGCGGAACTTTTGGAAGCTGTGAGTGGATAGGATAGATCCCCAGATCCCCAACTTCTTTAAGAAGCCGGGGATCTGGGGATCTAAAGAAATTCTCGAAGTTGCTGCTTAAGACAATGCGATCGGGCACGGATGTACTTGAATTTGATTGCTCTGTCGCCTTTATCTACTGGCGATCGCCAAGTCACCCATCCCCGTCAAAGTAGCAATCCCAATAAAAAGTTACGAAGCTGCATCCTGAGTAGTTTCCGCTAAGTTGCTGGGAGCATTGTCGGTGTTTTCTTGGATAGAATCTACTTGTTGTTGGGTTTGGATTGCTACTTCTTCAACAGTATCCTTAGCTTGTTCTTTGGCATCATCAAGATTTTCTGAGTTGATATCTTCTATTGGATTAGAAACTGCGTCCTGAGTAGTTTCCGCTAAGTTGCTGGGAGCATTGTCAGTGTTTTCTTGGTTAGAATCTACTTGTTGTTGGGTTTGGATTGCTACTTCTTCAACAGTATCCTTAGCTTGTTCTTTGGCATCATCAAGATTTTCTGAGTTGATATCTTCTCTTGGATTAGAAACTGCGTCCTGCGTAGTTTCCGCTAAGTTGCTGGGAGCATTGTCAGTGTTTTCTTGGATAGAATCTACTTGTTGTTGGGTTTGGATTGCTACTTCTTCAACAGTATCCTTAGCTTGTTCTATAGCTTCTTTAGCACTGGATTGAAAATTATTGCTGTCTTCTTCAATATTTTCAGCTTTTTTGTCTAATATACCGCTGGTGTTTTCTGCTACATCGCTTGTTTCCTCAATAATGTTTTGTTCTGCATTTTCTTTGAGAATCTCAGCTTTGGTATCGGGTGCGGTTTTGACCAGTTCCGAGGCGTCTGCGTCACTAGCTTGATTTATTCCCTCTTTGTTACCATTCGTCACAGCACCTATTGGAACTTCTTGTTCGGGATTAACAGCCGTTTGTGTCCCAACACAAGCCTGTGTAACAAACAACAAAATTCCTGAAAACAAAACCGTTAAAACTAGCCTGAGTCGCAGTTTTTTCAAGAAAGCTTTTAACCTGTTCATAAACTCCTCCTTTCATTCAGTCTGTAGATTTAGATATAGACTAAACAAAGTGACAAACTCACGACAAAAGCAAAGGAATTATCTAAGTTGAAAATAGGAAACGCTTAACAGCGATCGGGGATTGGGGATTGGGGAAAAGATTTTTATTCCATCGTTGTCGGCGAAAAGCCCGTGGGGGTCTAACTTGAAAACCTACAGCTTTAGGTGCTGTTAATGGATAGTGTCGCTACCCTACTGAGAATAGCCACAACCAAACAGGCAGAGTTACCAGTAATACAATCGCCCCTACTGCTAAGGCAGTGACTGCAAGATCGCGATCTAGATTGAATGTCTCAGCAAGTACCAACGTAGCGAAAGCTGGAGGCATAGCCATTTGTAGCACTATAACCTGTGCTGCTGCACCTGTTATACCGAAAAGCGGTAAAGTACTACCCAAAATCAGAGGCACTAATAGCATTTTGATTCCCAAGCTCATCCCTGCTTGTGGTAAGCTGTGCCAAGAATTGAGCTTGCTCAATCGCATTCCTATTAATAGCAGCGACAATGCTACGGCACTCCAAGCAAATATGTCCAAGTAAAATTCAACCGTGGTAGCAATTACAACCTGACGCAAGAGCAAACCTAAGCCAAAACTCCACAAGGCTGGATTAATTAAAATAGCCTTCACAATCTCTCCACGATTGTGAACACCGCTGCTAAAACGTGCCGCTAGTGCCACACCCAAGCCATAAGCACCCAAAGTTGTACCTAGCAAATCGTAGAATAGCGCCCAAGCAAAGTACTGAGTGCCAACTACTGCTAGTGTAATGGGATAACCCAAGTAACCAGTGTTACCTACCATTGCTGCCAGGAGAAAACTACCCTGAGTTGGTTGTCGAGGAACGGTTTTTGTGAAGAGGACTTGCCATTTCATCCCTATCCAAGCTAAAAGTGCTCCTAGGAAAATGGCTAAGTGAGCGATCGCTGGCGCAATCCAAATCTGCCCCGACAAGTCCGTTTTGCGTAAAAAAGCTACAATGCTGATTGGTACTCCTACCCAAAAAAGGAACTGGGCTAAACGAATGGGAACAGCGGCAGGTAGTTTGCGTCCCAGAATGAATCCTAACAAGACTAGACTTACCAGCTTGACGTATAGTTTTAAGAGGTTTGTCAAAACTACACCCTGAACTAAATATGTAAAATGATACTAATTGCCTTTATTCCTCTCCAGTTTACAATCTGTTATGAATACTCAACAAAAGCAGGAGTGAACCCTTGAACAACGCTGAGTTTTCTAGAAAACCACGAAACTCATCGCCTGCCTCTGGTGAAGATATTCCGGCAGCTTTACGCGATACTCCTGATGTAGCGCCTAATAAGCGAACACGCTTATTCGTTTTTGCGATCGCAGGAGTGGTAGGACTTGCACTGCTGGCTGCGATCGGCGGTATTTTGTTCTCGCTGACTGCACCGAAAAAAAACGCAGATTCTCAGTCTTCCCCAAATAATTCAACGTCTGGCAAAGCTCAAAACAACTCTACAGATCACGTTTTGGGACATATATCTTACCCGGAAGCGCCTGAGTCAGAACTAGCAGCAATTTCCGCAGATGGGCGGCAAAGAATGCGTAAAGCAGCTGCCCAAAAATTTCAGGAAATGTCAGCAGCGGCGCGGAGTGCAGGTGTAATTTTAGTGCCAGTTTCTGGCTTTCGTTCAATCAAAGAACAGGAACAGTTATTTTTTAATATTGGTGCCCAGCGGAATCAAACGCCAGCGCAAAGAGCGTCTCTTAGCGCTCCTCCCGGTCATAGCGAACATCACACGGGTTACGCTGTAGATATCGGAGACGGCACAGCCCCAGCAACAAACTTAACTGAGAATTTTGAAAATACCAAAGCTTTTCAATGGCTACAAGCAAATGCTGCCCGTTTCAGCTTTGAGATGTCCTTCCCTAGAAATAATCCGCAAGGTGTCAGTTATGAACCTTGGCATTGGCGTTTTGTCGGCGATCGCGACAGTTTAGAAACTTTCTACAGAGCCAAAAATATCAAACCAGTTCAGACTCCGCAGTAAGACTAAGAGGATATCTTCATATTTTTCTGCTTAAACTACAAATTTAATTTTTTCTTTATAATTGAGCTTTCAGTACAAAACTTGTTCATCTGTGGGAGGTTCAGGAAATTTCAGGAAGCAGCAGTTAATAGTCACAGAGGATAGGAGTACACTCATCTACCTTAAACCACCGCTTCCTACCACGCGGCAATTTTACTAATACACTACCGGGTTTCCACCAAGAGGAAGGAATAACGACGCCATTACGACCATTGGGGAGTTTGACAAGTGTACCTGGAATAATGGTCATAAAAGTATTCGGAGAATTAGACATATGACAGCGATTTAGAAAACTATTCTTCGAGATCCACGTCGGTTTCTTTTCTAGAGCAAAAAGACTTTGTAGGTATGGCTACCCACAAAAAGCTTACTTAGAAGTCCCAAAAGCAAATTATTAAGTAAATCTAAAGAATGATATAAGTTTAGCTAATCTTGATATTCGTTTTAATGTTTGAAATATTTATTTACAGAACACTAAATATTAAGTGCGATCGCACCAACTTAGTGTCTTAGTGTCTTAGTGTTTCAATCATTCTTCACCACTAAGACACTAAGACACCAAGAAAAATCCATTTCCAAGACTCACACCTTGACAGGGCTAAGTCTTTGCACTTAGGTGCGCGGTATCATTCCTGAATTCTGAATCTAGCTCAACCGCTTCGGTAAGCAGACTGTTACCTTGGTTCCTTGCTCCTCTTGGCTTTCTACCGTCATCTTGCCACCATGCATCTGAACGCAAGCTTTCACAATAGCTAATCCCAAGCCCATTCCAGAAATACTGCCAACGTTACTGGCACGACTGAATAATTGAAACAGGCGGTCTTTGTCCTCAATGGGTATACCAATTCCCTGATCTATGACATTAAAAATAATGTGCGAATCGTTCCCCATCAGGTGAACTTCGATATTGCCACCATTTGGAGAGTATTTGATGGCATTCGACAGTAAATTGACCAGAATTTGCCGCAAAAGTTGCCCATCGCCCCAGAAGCCCTTGGTATTTCCCGTAATCTTAAAAGTTAATTCATGGCGATCGCTCAGAGTCTGGCGTTGTTGTTCAATGATGTCAGAGAAAAATTGCAAAAGCTCAAATGGAAGCGGTCTAAATTTTGCTTTGCCTAATTCAAATTTTTCAATTACCAGCAAATCGTCTATCAATTGAGCCATTTGTCTGGCTTTGTCTTCAATGATCTGCAAAAACTGTTGGTGTTTAGTCTCATCCAGCTTGTCGCCGTGTTGCTTCAAAGTTGTTGCAGCCATCAAAATAGATGCCAAGGGAGTTCGATATTCATGAGAAACTGTTGAGACAAGTTGAGATTTGAAGGCATTGAGTTGCTTTTCGGTTTCTGATACCATCAGAGCTTGGCTAAGTTGTTCAGACTGTTGGATAGCTACCGCCAGATGCTCAGCCAATTGGTTAAAAATCTCTACTTCTTCTGTCCGCCACTGCCGTTGATTTGAACCCTGATGAGCAACTAACAAGCCCCAAATTCTCGCAGATTTTTCTTGGTTATTCAGCAGAACGGGAACAAGCAAATATGCCTGTTGAGTCTTTTTCCGGTTTCGCGCAACGATGATTGAGGCTTTAGCTTTCGCCAGCGTGGTTGCTCCTTCAACTTCTCCAAAACTGGGCTGGTAATTGTCTCTTAAAAAAGACGTAAATAGCTCGATGGCATCAGCAGAACTACTTGAGCCAGCCTCACATAATTTCGTCAAATAAAGTTTGGCGGATTCGCTACTTCTGTTGTCATCAGGATTTGCACCGATCTGGTAAACTACCACGCGATCGCACTCCAGCAGTTGCTGCATTTCCGTCACCGCTGTCTGTACGATCTTCTCCAGGTTTTGTGACTGACGGATGCGTAGGGCAACCGCCGCAGCCAATTGCTGTCGTTCCTGAATTTTACTGAACTGCTTTTGTAAGTGTGACTGCTGGATTGCATTGCGGACGGTTAATTGCAGCACATCTGGTTGTAGATGTTGCTTCACTAGGTAATCCTGAGCGCCTCGTTTCATCGCCTGTACAGCAATACGTTCATCGCCCTGTCCAGTTAACATAATCACGGGAAGCGGTACTGGCAATTTTTGTTGCTTAAGTTCATCTAAGAACTCTAGCCCACTCATATCAGGTAGGCGAAAGTCGAGCAGAATTGCATCGCAGTGTTTTTTCTGGCAGAGTGCTAGACCCAGTTCTGCTGAGGCTGCTTCTAAAATTTGGTAGGACTGGTGAGGATCGCTTAAAAGATATTCACGGTAAACTTCTCGATCCTCCGCACAATCATCCGCAATCAGTAGTGTCCAGACATTTGACATGAGCGGAAAACTGAGAAATCTCTTTCAGGTAAAAAATCGCGACAAATGACAGAGTGATAGAAGTGCAGGCTTCTGTTTTTATACTGTTGATAATAGCAAATCTTTTCAAGAAAAAACGCGAAATTTCTTATCTATAGAGAGTTTCAGGATTTAGACGTTCAGATTTCGGCAGAATATGATATTGGTGGTGTGTTGGCTTCTAGCCAGTAGTCTACAAATGCTTGAACTGTCTTCTCTAATTCACCAGAGTCAAAAGGTTTGATGAGATAACCATTTGCCCCTTTTTGATAACAAAATTCAATGTCTTTGGGGTTTGAAGATGTAGTAAAGACAACTATCGGGATTTCCTTAAATTTTTGGTCTTTCTTGACTTGCTCTAGCACATCGCGACCATCAGTACCCGGCAAATTTAAATCGAGCAAGATCACAGAGGGACGTGGTGCAACATCCGAATTGCAGTAGTCCCCTTCTTGATAAAGAAAGTCTAAAACCTTATCTCCATTTGTACAGCGATAAATGGGATTTTGAACCTCCATTTGCTGCATGATCAGTTGGAATAGCTCAAAATCTTCATCACTATCCTCAGCGATGAGCAGGGGATGATACTGTTTTGTCCTCATCTGGGCGATCGGAGACTAAATTATTATTTCAACTAATATTACAATAATTTGCAAAAATTATAAAAACTTAACATCTCACTAAAGTAAGGTAAAAAGTCGAGCCTTCACCGTAGACAGACTCCACCCAAATTCGTCCGCCGTGACGCTCGATAATCTTTTTGGCGATCGTCAGTCCTGCTCCTGTGCCTCCACCATACAAATGTTGCTCGTGCAGCCGCTTAAACAACCGGAAGATTGTTTCGAGATGCCGTTCGCGAATGCCGATACCGTTATCCCTTACGTAGAGAGTAATTGGAGAGGGGGAAGAAGACGTGGAGAGCATCAGACGCGGTGACGCGGAGAAACTTTTATTTACATTCCCCGTGTCTCCACCTCCCCGTGTCTCCGTGTCCTCCTCATTCCCCGTATCTTCTTCCCTGCCCAGGTAGCCAATCTCAATCCATTGCTCTGCCTTATCGTTATACTTGCAGGCATTGCTGAGTAAGTTCATAAACACTTCACCCACGAGGATAGGGTCGCAGCAAACGATGGGCAACGGACGCGGAATACGAATGTCAGGTTGAACGCCTTGAAGACTGATACGCAGATCCTCAAGCACTCGATTTACTAATTCGTTGAGATCCGTAGGTTGTAGATGTAGTTGCGCTTGTCCCAGCCGCGAGAACTTAAGCAGGGCATCGATGAGCGATTCCATGCGACGGGTTAGACGAACTAAAGTTTGCAGGCGGGATTTACCTACGTCGTCTAGTATTTCCCCATACCCCTTCAATAAAAGCGCCGAGAAATTATGAATGCCGCGTAAGGGTTCCTTGAGGTCGTGCGAAGCGGCATAAGCAAAGGAATCTAGTTCTTGGTTGATCTGGGCTAATTCATCTGCTTTGTTAAGGACAATACCAACAATAGCGCTCCTGAGATCTAGTGCATTCTCCAATTCACACGCTTTCCAAGGGAGCGAGGTGCAACGAACAATTTCTTGCCATCGTTCAAACGATTTGCGGGGAGACAGGGTGACACTACCATCTGCCCCAACCGTAATAGAGGCATTCGGATCGCCTGCCCAGTTCAATGTTTGCAGGATCTCCGGACGAAACCAGAGGATGTAATATCGTCTAACTTTGGAAATTCGCAGTAGCAGCAAGCCACTAGCAACATCTTTAAATTTTTCAGCCTCTGGGTAAAGTTTGGGCAGCGAATCGGTATGAAAAAGAGAGTCATTGACTTGCGTATCTGCCCACTCGATCAAGGTACGCACCTGCTCAAGGGTTGGCGTTGCGCCAACTAATGTGATTTCCTCCTCCAAACAAACGGCAGATCCTTGTGCACTCACCAAGTCCAGTAAGCGAGGGGCTGGATTCACCAGGGCTTCTTTCAGATCGTCGACTTGAGAAATTGATTCCACAAACTCTGATTGCAAAGACCTGAGTTTGACAATGTAATCCAATTCTGCGTAATTGACTTTACTAGCTAATTCTGATGACACGAACTGCCCCAGCAACTCGCAACCTTCCCGAATTTCGTAAGGGATATACTTAGGTGTCTGATGATGGCAAGCTATTAATCCCCAAAGTTGGCGATCGCGGATCAAGGCGATGACCAAGATGGCTGCTACACCCATGTTTTGGTGGTATTCCACACAACAAGGATCAACTCCTCTGATTACCGTCAGGCTGAGGTCGAGCGGTTGTTGCGTAACTGGGTTTTCTGCTGGAACCAGACCGATCGCTGGCGTGGTCAAATCGGGAATAAATCGCAGCAATCCACGTGCGTATAATTCCCTAACTGGCTGTGGAATATCTGTGGCGGGATAGTGCAACCCCAGATAGGTTTGTAAGTCGTCCCGTTTCGCCTCTGCAATCACTTCTCCTGCCCCTTGCGAGTCAAATTGATAGACCATAACCCGGTCAAAGCCTGTGAGTTTGCGAACTGCTTGTGTTGCTAACTGGAAAAATTCACGCTGATTGGATACCTGTTGCAGTTGGGCGATCGCTCGTTTCACCAAAGCAGGAACACTAAAGAAACTCACGTCCGTCTGTTGGCTTTGTTCCAGTTCCAAAATGATCGTATTTCCGGTTCGATGAACTATACCGTTGAAGCATCTCTCACCTACTGAGGTGCAGATAGACAGTTTCAGGGGAATAACGTTGTCAACGTCCTCCAAGTTCTGCCGAAAAGCTGCAACGAATTGGGCATCTAGTAGAGTATCAAGGGATTGACCGAGCAAATTCTGGGGCTGAATGCTGAAGTAATCCTGAGTGTTGGCACTTACTTGCAGGATTGTTAGCTCAGGGTACGACAGCGCTAGCAGGATGCCATGCGGCTGAATCGAACCTGAAAAATGAACAGGTTCACAATTGTCATTAACTGAATTTGGAATTTGGAAATTGCTGGATTCAGACCCACTCATGGCTGAACTTTTTGGATAACTGGGGACTGGTAACTAGGGATTGGGGTATAGGGCAATGGGCAAGAGGCATAGGAAAAACAAGAGCGGGAAGGGGAAAGGGGGAAAGGTGAAAGGTTAATAAATTCCTTTACCCTTTTCCCTTTAACCTTTCCCAATTCCCGATGCCCAATTCCCAGTCCCGCACTTAATTAAGCAATTGCTCTCATTAGTATTACAGTTTCTTGAATAATATTTCGATGAGTTAAGAGCAATCAAGTAAATCTAAAGAAAAAATTAAATTATTCTGCAAATAGACAGATGCAATGTGATCCTGTTCAATAGAATATAAAGAAAATATTAAATACTCTGAGGAATAGGGCAATGCTGATTAACTCCTCAATGCTGCGTTTAACCTGGGCTGTGATTGAAGAAACCGCAAGCTCTGAACTGCTGACTCTCACAGATACAGCGTTAATCAAGCTGATACTACAGCAAATAGCCACTAAGATTTTGCTTAGCGGTGAAGAAGTCTGTGCATTGTATAGCTACATTGGGTCGAAAACAGCACTGATCCGCGATATGGCTGAATCCCGCCTTGCCGCCTGATACTCATGTCAGCTTCACTTTTTTCCTCTGCGTTGGCAGCAAAATCTTAAGAAATAATAAAAAAAGGCATGGTAACTTTATTTCCAATTGCTGAACTTTTTCAAGTCCAGCGAGAATTACTCTGCTTGCAGTAAGTCACGAATAGGTGCGATCGCTATTCGTCTAGCCCGACATTATTGCTGAATACGTCGTCCCATAATGATTAAATCGCGTTCTACACCGTCAAGTTCTGCAACCTTGGGTAAGTAGCCCCAATTTTCAAAGCCAAATTTTTCAAAGAGCTTTAAACTGGGCTGATTATGGGCAAAAATGAAGCATACTAGATTTTTGAAACCTAAATTCGGACTTTGGCTAATTGCCTGGGCAAGCAGCCGCTTTCCCAAACCATGCCGATGATATTTTGGAGCAATGTAAACACTAACTTCAGCAGTAGCATGATAGGCTGGTCGTCCATAAAAGGGTTGTAAACTCAGCCATCCAACCACCATACTCTCTATTTCAATTACCCAAAGTGGGCTTTTCGAGGGCGATCGCGCAGCAAACCAAGCCAACCGACTTTCCACAGACACAGGTTCTAAATCAGCAGTTGCCATGCGGCTGGGAATTGCAGCATTATAAATTGCCACAATTTTTGGCAAGTCAGCTTCAACGGCATGGCGGATAGTCATTGCTATTCCCAGAACAAATCGGAAAATATTAAAAAATCATACAGCGATCTTGGTAGTCATTTCTTCTCTATCTTGAAAATAGGGGAAAGGGGAAAAGGGAAAGGTTAAGGGGGAAAGGAAAGATTTAAGTAGTTGGGCAAAATTAAATTCATTCGTGGAGACAGGGAACAGGTAACGGGGAATGCTTAACAGGAAAACAATGTGTGTAATTAATTCTGTCTGAGTACTTATTTTCATCCGTTTGGTGTGTGATGAAATCGCATGGGCGTCTGGCTTGATATAGTTGGCGATCGCTTACTGATTGCAGAATTGCACAAGTTCATTGAAATTGAGACTAGATTCTACTTAGTTTCTATTCAAGCGATGATTTGACAATTCAAACTGTTGAGTTAACAAACTGCGATCGCATCTGTAATTTCAATCATGGAGAATTGCCATGAATTCCAAAAAAAAGTATATTTCAATACTTACAGGTGCGACTAAGTATAGTAAGGCTAAAAAACTAGACTATCTAAAAAATTTATTTTTAATCCACATAAATTAGGTCTAGCAGAAGCCTGCTAGACCTAAGAATATTTAGTAGCGCGATCGCAATTAAAATAGCGTTTCGCAACACGCACAGTAAATAGATGGGAGTAATTACAAATAAGAGTGGACATTAACACACTACTAATCCGTTCATCTGCTTCAGAAGTTCAAGATTAGGTGCTCACTTAGTAAAGAGAAAACAGTGCAACTATAGTACAAACTACCCAACCTTCTTTGAAAGCGAATCTGAAGCTCCGAACAGTTGTAGTGTTGGACTCTAGCAGGAGGCACAAGCTTTTGTCCGCAGAGTTAGGAGTCTTAACGTGTGCCTGTCGTTAAGTATGATTTGCTTCTATATGATTAAGATTACCAACTTTTCATCAAAAGTCAAGCAAATTATTAAGATAATCTTAAAAAATATGTTGATTTTTATTTTTAGTGGTAATGCGCTATACATACACGTTAGGACATTGTTTGAAAGCAGCATCGACACAATCACGAAAGCTATCAAATTCATCCCACCGTTGCCGCGATGGTACAAGCCCCCAGATTTATCTGTGGAGTCAATCCACGCATCCAAAATCGGATGACGCCAAAGAAGGTATTTACGAACAACAATGAATTAGCCCTACCTTCTCCCTTAGCCCTCTTTGTGCCCCCTTGAAATAGCCTCCAGCAGCTAGCAATTCTCTGCAACTGGAAATGCAGTATTTCAGGAATATAGAAGTCCAACCAGAACTTTAGCTCCTGGATCTTGCGATGAATTCTCATCTTCTGCCTGTTAAGGTTGCTCGAAGTGGCTGAAATTAAGGCTTCTCTCACCCCAAGTTCTATTTACCGATTGAAAAATTAAAAAAAATTAAATCGCATTTTCTATCAGAAAAAAGTGATATGTTGAATACAGAATTCAATTTCGCAATTTTCTGAAGTAGAGTCCGTAACCTGTTCCTGATTTCCAAAAGTAAAAACTGCGCCAAAATAGATGCTCTGGGCTATTTGAGAAGGGCCTTTGAGTACAATGCTGTGCAAGCTTAAAAGAATGCAAATCGAGTTAAAACCATTGCTAGAACTGGGTTTCATCTGAGTACAAAAACACTTGCCCCCTTCTCCATAAATACTTGTACTTCCACCCTAAAATACTAGTACCCCTACCCAAAAAAAAATTTCCAATTCTCTTAATGCTTTGGAAATCTGGATTTCATATTTTGAGTACAAACTTAATAAATCTAATAAATCTTATCCTGGTTGTAGGCTACAGTCTATTTCCGGAGGCTGATATAAAACATATATCGCCAATCACTTGACGCACTAATCAAGGAGCGATAAGTGAGTGGAGAAATAAGATAGCACCATGCCCCTGTGAAATCGTAGACGTATAACGTCTACTCTACGAGAAGGGCTACGCTCTACGGTGTAGGGTAGCCACGGCTGTAGGCGCTGTCTTCCACCCACATTTTGTGCAGACACACACCAGCCCTTGAAAATTTGGGTTTATAGCCTACCCCAAACCCCAGTAGGCAGCGCTCAAAACAGACGCGGCTTCCATTACCATTACTGCCAAGGCGGTTATGGAGAGACAGCGACTCTTGAAAACATCATCGAGGCGATCGCAGATTGTAAAGCGGTATTTGTTGCCAAGATTGGTGATTGTCCCAAAGAAAAATTGTACGCAGCTGACATACAAACCGTTGAAACTTATGACGTAATTGACAAGGTTGCTTTGGAGTATTACCAGCAATACGTACAGAAATTATGAATGATGAATTATGAATTGTTTTTTCATAATTCATAATTCATCATTCTCTTCATTACCCAGCACTCATTACTCATTACCCACTACCCAAGCCTCAATCTGCCCTCTATGGAGAATAGTCATGGCTTACCAAATAACCAGCGAGTGCATTTCCTGTAATCTCTGTCAATCTGTATGTCCCACCGGTGCAATCAAAATAGATGGCGATCGCCCCTGGATCGATCCTGAACTTTGCACAAACTGTGTTGGTAGTATTCATACCGTACCTCAGTGCAAAGCTGGTTGTCCTACATCCAATGGTTGCGTAAAAGTGCCCGCCGATTATTGGGAAAGCTGGTTTAACACTTATTACCATTTGGTAGCAAAATTAACAAAAAAACAAGATTATTGGGAGAATTGGTTTAACTTCTATTCAGAGAAATTCTCCGAACAATTGCAGAAACGTCAGCACCAAGTTGCCTGTTAGTTAATGGTTAGTGGTGAGGCAGCGCGGTCTTGGGGAGGCAGTGCGGTCTTGGGGAGGCGCGGGTGCGGAACCTGCGTCCGCACATAGAGCGCCGTGGTTCCCCCCATGAGCACCTGCCGTGGTTTCCCCCATGAGCGACTGCCGAACCCGTAGACGCGCAGCGGCTTCTCGTAGAGTAGGGTTAGTAGTTAGTAGTAATTTTTGACCACTAACTACTAACAACAAGTAACAAAAATTTAAATAGAATTGGAAGCAATGCAGAAAAATTGTATTTATCTAGACAATAATGCCACCACCAAAGTAGACCCAGAAGTTGTAGAGGCGATGCTGCCTTACTTGACGGATTATTACGGTAATCCCTCCAGTATGCACAGCTTTGGTGGGCAAGTTAAGAAAGCAGTTAATCAAGCACAGGAACAAGTTGCAGCCCTCCTTGGTGCTGACGAATCAGAAATTATCTTTACCAGTGGTGGTACAGAAGGAGATAATGCCGCCATTCGGGCTGCACTATTGGCGCAACCAGACAAGCGACACATCATCACTACCCAAGTAGAACACCCAGCAGTGCTAAGTCTCTGCAAACAGCTGGAAAAACAAGGTTACAGCATTACCTACTTGTCAGTGAATCACGAGGGACAGTTGGATCTGAATGAACTGGAAGCCTCACTGACAGGTAACACTGCCTTGGTGACGATCATGTATGCCAACAATGAAACTGGCGTGGTTTTCCCAATCGAGCAAATTGGCGTACGAGTCAAAGAACACGGTGCTCTTTTCCACGTAGATGCGGTGCAAGCAGTCGGTAAAATTCCGATGAACATGAAGACTAGCACCATTGATATGTTAACCATGTCTGGTCATAAAATTCATGCACCCAAAGGAATTGGTGCTTTGTACGTGCGGCGCGGTGTGAGATTTCGCCCCATGCTTATTGGTGGCGGACAGCAACGCGGTAGAAGGGCGGGAACAGAGAATGTTCCAGGAGTCGTTGCCCTTGGCAAAGCTGCTGAATTAGAATTACTACATTTAGAAGAAGCAACCGCCAGAGAAAGAAAACTGCGCGATCGCTTAGAACAAACTATTATTGCAACTATTCCCGATTGCCAAGTCAACGGTCATTCTACGCAGAGATTGCCCAACACCACCAATATTGGCTTCAAGTATATTGAAGGTGAAGCAATTCTCTACTTGCTCAATCAATACGGTATCTGTGCCTCATCCGGTTCAGCGTGTAGTTCTGGCTCTTTGGAACCTTCCCACGTTTTGCGGGCAATGGGTTTACCATACACAATCTTGCACGGTTCCATTCGCTTCAGCCTTTGTCGTTACACCACAGACGCCGAAATTGATACTGTGCTAGCAGTAATGCCCGGTATTGTCGAACGCCTACGCGCCCTCTCACCCTTCAAGAATGATGAAGCAAGTTGGCTGCAAGAACGGTCAATGGTCATTAGTCATTAGTCATTGGTAAATAACAAAGGACAAGTGACAAAGGACAAATGACAAAGAACAAAGGACAAAAATAATGTGGGACTATACAGATAAAGTATTGGAGCTATTCTACAATCCCAAATATCAGGGAGTAATTGAAGACAAGGGTGAAGCAGGTGTTAAAGTTGCCGTTGGTGAAGTAGGCAGCATTGCTTGTGGAGATGCCCTGAGACTGCATCTTAAAGTTGAGGAAGATACAGAGAAAATTCTTGATGCTCGTTTTCAAACTTTTGGTTGTACTAGTGCGATCGCTTCATCTGAAGCTCTGGTAGAACTAATTAAGGGTAAAACTTTAGATGAAGCCCTGAGAGTTACTAATAAAGAGATTGCCAATTACCTGGGCGGGTTGCCAGAAGCAAAGATGCACTGCTCGGTAATGGGACAAGAAGCATTAGAAGCAGCTATTTATAATTACCGAGGTATACCTCTAGATGTTCATAAAGATGATGACGAAGGGGCGCTAGTTTGCACTTGCTTTGGCATCAGTGACGCAAAAATCCGGCGCGTGATTGTTGAAAACAACCTCACCACCGCTGAAGAAGTCACAAATTATGTGAAAGCGGGTGGTGGCTGCGGTTCGTGTTTGGCAACTATCGATGATATTATTGCGTCCGTGCAAAAAGAATCTGCTACCCCTGTAAGTACTTCTGCTAATCACAGTAATGAGCGTTCATCTGTAAAACCGCTGACCCCAGTGCAAAAAATTGCACTGATACAAAAAGTATTAGATGAAGAAGTCAGACCCGTTTTGATTGCCGACGGGGGAGACGTAGAACTGTTCGACGTCGAAGGCGATCGTATCAAAGTAGTACTGCAAGGTGCTTGCGGTTCGTGTTCTAGCAGCACGGCGACATTAAAGATTGCGATTGAATCTAGATTGCGCGATCGCGTCAGCAAAGACCTTGTAGTTGAAGCAGTTTAGTTATTAGTTCTTGGTTGGTTGTTGGTTGTTTACTACTAACCACCAACAACCAACAAACAACAAACAACATTATGACAACTATTTTTGCAGTAGAGCGATCGCCACCGTTGGTGACGTTCTATTAAGCGGTCACTGCTGACCCAACATGAACCTAAACACAAATCCTCTAGACCCACCAAACCAACCAATTGCAGGAGAAAAATAATCATGTCCGACGATAAAATCAGACAGATAGCCTTCTACGGTAAAGGCGGTATCGGTAAGTCTACTACTTCTCAAAACACCCTTGCCGCTATGGCAGAAATGGGTCAGCGGATTATGATTGTGGGATGCGACCCCAAAGCTGACTCCACCCGTTTGATGCTGCACGCTAAAGCTCAAACCACCGTGCTGCACTTAGCAGCAGAAAGAGGTGCAGTAGAAGACTTAGAACTTGAAGAAGTAATGTTAACCGGTTTTCGCGGTGTTCGTTGCGTGGAATCTGGTGGTCCCGAGCCTGGTGTAGGTTGCGCCGGTCGTGGTATCATCACCGCCATCAACTTCTTGGAAGAAAACGGTGCTTACCAAGACCTAGACTTTGTATCTTACGACGTGTTGGGTGACGTTGTCTGTGGTGGTTTCGCTATGCCTATCCGTGAAGGTAAAGCACAAGAAATCTACATTGTTACCTCCGGTGAAATGATGGCGATGTACGCTGCAAACAACATCGCTCGCGGTATTCTCAAATACGCTCACTCCGGTGGTGTGCGCTTGGGTGGTTTGATTTGTAACAGCCGTAAAGTTGACCGGGAAGCTGAATTGATCGAAAACCTGGCTGAACGTTTGAACACCCAAATGATTCACTTTGTACCTCGTGACAACATCGTTCAACACGCAGAATTGCGTCGTATGACCGTTAACGAGTACGCACCTGACAGCAACCAATCTCAAGAATACCGCGCATTAGCTAAGAAGATCATCAACAACACCAAGCTCACCATTCCTACTCCTATGGAAATGGATGAACTAGAAGCCCTGTTGATTGAGTACGGTATTCTCGACGATGATACCAAGCATGCAGAGATCATCGGTAAGCCAGCTGAAGCTTCTGCTAAATAACTGATGCCGTAGTTAAGTAAAAAGTAAAAAGTAAAAAGTAAAAAATTCTTTTGCCTTTTAACTTTTTACTTTTACCTTCCTCTTCCTCCCTTCTATACCTGCAATTACCCGAACCCATAAGTCTAACCGAGGCAGACTATGACACCTCCAGAAAACAACAATCTCATAGAAGAACATAAAGAACTAATTAAAGAAGTTCTCCAAGCTTATCCAGAAAAATCTCGCAAAAAGCGGGAAAAACACCTTAACGTTCATGAAGAAGGTAAGTCCGACTGCGGCGTTAAGTCCAACATCAAATCAGTTCCTGGTGTGATGACCGCCCGTGGTTGTGCCTATGCAGGTTCCAAGGGTGTGGTTTGGGGTCCCATCAAGGACATGATCCACATCAGCCACGGTCCCGTTGGTTGCGGTTACTGGTCTTGGTCTGGTCGTCGTAACTACTACGTGGGTATTACCGGGGTTGACAGCTTCGGCACCATGCACTTTACCTCCGATTTCCAAGAACGCGACATCGTTTTCGGTGGTGACAAAAAGCTGGCTAAGATTATTCAAGAAATTGAAGAACTCTTCCCTCTCAACCGTGGTATCAGCGTTCAGTCTGAGTGTCCTATAGGTTTAATTGGGGATGACATTGAAGCCGTCGCCAAGAAAGCATCCAAAGAGACTGGTAAGCCGGTTGTACCCGTACGTTGCGAAGGTTTCCGAGGTGTTTCTCAGTCCCTTGGACACCACATCGCTAACGATGCTATCCGCGACCACATGTTTCCTCGCTATGACAAAGCGAAGAAGGAAAATACACTAAGCATTGAACCTGGCCCCTACGATGTAGCGCTGATTGGTGACTACAACATCGGTGGTGACGCTTGGTCTAGCCGGATGCTGTTGGAAGAAATTGGCTTGCGTGTTGTTGCTCAGTGGTCTGGTGACGGTACCGTCAACGAACTGGTTAACGGTCTTTCCGCTAAGTTAGTTCTCATCCACTGCTACCGCTCGATGAACTACATCTGCCGTGCTTTGGAAGAAGCTTACGGTATGCCCTGGATGGAGTTCAACTTCTTCGGCCCTACCAAGATTGCTGAATCTCTCCGCGAGGTTGCTGCTAAATTTGACTCTAAGATCCAAGAAAATGCCGAGAAAGTGATCGCTAAGTATACACCGATCATGAATGCGGTAGTTGAGAAGTATCGCCCACGCCTCGAAGGCAACACCGTCATGCTATACGTCGGCGGTCTGCGTCCTCGTCACGTTGTGCCTGCTTTTGAAGACCTCGGTATCAAAGTTATCGGTACTGGTTACGAGTTTGCTCACAACGACGACTACAAGCGCACCACCCACTACATCGACAACGCCACAATTATTTACGACGACGTTACAGCTTACGAGTTCGAGGAATTCGTCAAAGCGAAGAAACCCGATCTAATTGCTTCTGGTATCAAAGAGAAATACGTATTCCAGAAGATGGGTCTGCCTTTCCGGCAAATGCACTCCTGGGATTACTCCGGCCCTTATCACGGTTACGACGGCTTCGCCATCTTCGCTCGCGACATGGATATGGCACTCAACAGCCCAACTTGGGGATTAATTGATACTCCTTGGAACAAGAAAGAAGTAAAGGCTAAAGCTGCATAAAAGGGACTAGAGACTAGGGATTGGGAACTAGGTTAGATTCTTTCCCAATCCCCGATCCCCAATCCCCAATACCCTACACAAACCCAGCAAGCAACAGAGAGATACAGAAATGCCACAGAATCCCGACAAAATTGTAGACCACGTAGACCTATTCAAACAGCCAGAGTATACAGAGCTATTCAAGAATAAACACGAACAATTTGAGGGTGGACACTCCGCTGAAGAAGTTGCCCGTGTTGCTGAATGGACTAAAGGCTGGGAGTACCGCGAAAAGAACTTTGCCCGGGAAGCGTTAACAGTTAACCCTGCTAAAGGTTGCCAACCCGTAGGCGCTATCTTTGCTGCTGTTGGTTTTGAAGGTACTCTTCCCTTTGTCCAAGGTTCTCAAGGTTGCGTTGCATACTTCCGTACCCACCTCAGCCGTCACTATAAAGAGCCGTTCTCCGCCGTGTCTTCTTCCATGACTGAAGATGCAGCCGTGTTTGGTGGTTTGAACAACATGATTGAAGGTTTGCAAGTTTCTTACCAACTTTACAAGCCCAAGATGATTGCTGTTTGCACCACCTGTATGGCAGAGGTTATCGGTGATGACTTGGGTGCATTTATCACCAACGCTAAGAATGCAGGTTCTGTTCCTCAAGATTTACCAGTACCTTTTGCTCACACCCCCAGTTTCGTTGGTTCCCACATCACTGGTTACGACAACATGATGAAGGGGATTCTGTCTAATCTGACAGAAGGTAAGAAGAAAAACACTACCAACGGCAAGCTCAACTTTATCCCCGGCTTTGATACCTACACTGGTAACAACCGTGAATTAAAGCGGATGCTCAACCTGATGGGTATTGACCACACCATTTTGGCAGATAACAGCGAATATCTGGATTCTCCCAATACTGGTGAGTACAATATGTACCCAGGTGGTACAAAACTGGAAGATGCTGCTGATTCTTGCAACGCCGAAGCTACTGTTGCTCTGCAACGCTACACCACACCCAAGACTCGCGAATATATCCAAACCAAGTGGAATCAAAAGACCACTGTTCTGCGTCCTTGGGGTGTCAAGGGAACCGATGAGTTCTTGATGACATTGTCTGAAATGACCGGCAAGCCCATTCCCAAAGAGTTGGAAGATGAGCGCGGTCGTTTGGTAGACGCAATGACCGACTCCTACGCTTGGATTCATGGCAAGAAGTTTGCAATTTACGGCGACCCAGATTTAATCTACAGTGTCACCAGTTTCTTGTTAGAGTTGGGTGCTGAACCAGTACATATCCTCTGCAACAACGGCGACGAGGAATTCAAGAAAGAAATGGAAGCAATCCTCAGCGCTAGCCCCTTCGGAAAAGAAGCTACTGTCTGGACTGGCAAAGATCTGTGGCATATGCGGAGTTTGCTGTTCACCGAGCCTGTTGACTTCTTCGTTGGTAACTCCTACGGTAAGTATCTGTGGCGTGATACCAAGATCCCAATGGTACGGATTGGTTATCCTCTCTTCGATCGCCATCACTTACACCGCTATCCTACTATCGGTTATCAAGGTGGACTCAACCTGCTCAACTGGGTTGTCAACACCATTCTGGATGAACTGGATCGCAACACCAACATTGCTGGTAAGACCGATATTTCCTTCGACTTGATTCGTTAATCATCTCATCAACTCGCAGCGTGCCAACAAAGGAAAAGAAATAGGGACTGGGGACTAGGGACTGGGTGAATTCAAAAAAACTTTTCCCAATACCTAATCCCCAATACCCAATACCCAATTTCTTTTACCTTTTTCCTTGTAAATTATTACCTAAGTATTGCATATGGCTTCTGTAAATCACACACATATTCATCCTAATTACCACCCACCTAACTATCAAAAATCTAGCGGCTTTGATATTCTAAATCCATTACGTAGGTTAGTAGATAGTATCCAGATCAAAAATTATCGCCTTGCTCATCTAATTTGCCAAATTATTCCTTGTTGTTGCCCATTTGAGCGGGAAATTAGATTGTTTGGACGTAACTTCCATATTCCTGCACTGTGCAAGCTCAATCCTTTATATGACAACTTTGTAGGATTGCGTTTTCGTGCATTATCTTTCCTCAGCGATGAATGTGGAGAAGATGTCACGAAATATATTTGCTAGTCGTTACATATTACTCATTATTCATTACTCATTATCGATTAATTATTAGTTAGTGGTTAGTGGTTAGTGGTTAGTGGGGAAACAATCAACAAACAACTACTAACTATTAACTACTAACTACTAGCAAACTTTATCCAGCGCGAGGAAAGAGATGATAATCACCCAAGGCAAAATCAACGAGCTGCTCTCTGAGCCAGGATGCGAACATAATCAACACACGCATGGAGACAAGAAAAATAAGGCTTGCAAACAACAAGCTCAGCCTGGAGCCGCTCAAGGGGGTTGTGCCTTTGACGGTGCAATGATTGCCCTAGTACCCATTACTGATGCTGCTCATTTAGTCCACGGGCCAATCGCCTGCGCTGGCAATTCCTGGGGCAGTCGCGGCAGTCTTTCCTCCGGGCCTCAGCTTTACAAATTTGGCTTTACCACCGATTTGAGTGAAAATGATGTGATTTTCGGTGGAGAAAAAAAGCTCTATAAAGCAATTTTGGACATTCACAAACGCTACCAACCAGCAGCGGTGTTTGTTTACTCTACCTGCGTCACTGCTCTCATCGGTGAGGACATGGATGCAGTCTGCAAAGCTGCTGCCAAAAAAATCGGTATTCCCATCATCCCTGTAAATTCCCCTGGCTTTGTTGGTAGTAAAAATCTTGGCAACCGCATTGGTGGCGAAGCTTTACTGGAATACGTCGTCGGTACTGAAGAACCAGAATACACCACACCTTACGACATCAACCTTATCGGTGAATACAATATCGCCGGTGAAATGTGGAATGTGCTGCCGTTATTCAAAAAATTAGGCATCCGCGTCTTGGCAAAAATTACAGGCGATGCTCGCTACAAGGAAGTTTGCAGCGCCCATCGTGCCAAACTCAATGTGATGATTTGCTCCAAAGCCCTGATCAATATGGCGCGGAAAATGGAGGAGCGTTACGGCATCCCCTACATCGAAGAGTCTTTCTATGGTGTAGAAGATATAAATCGATGTTTGCGAAATATTGCAGCAAAATTGGGCGAGTCCCTTCGGGATAGCTCCGCTTCACGCGATTTGCAAGAACGGACAGAAAAGCTGATTGCCGAAGAAACTTCCGCTTTAAATGTAAAACTCGCTCCCTATCGCGATCGCCTTAAGGGCAAGCGCGTTGTCCTTTATACCGGGGGTGTGAAAAGCTGGTCTATTATCTCGGCAGCAAAGGACTTGGGCATGGAAGTTGTTGCTACCAGTACTAAGAAAAGTACTGAGGAAGACAAAGCCCGCATCAAGCAGTTACTCGGTCAAGATGGCATTACCTTGGAAAAGGGCAATCCTCAAGAAATACTGCGGGTGATTAACGAAACCAACGCAGAGATGTTAATTGCTGGGGGTCGTAACCAATACACTGCTCTAAAAGCCCGGATTCCTTTCCTCGACATCAACCAGGAACGCCACCACGCCTACGCTGGTTATAGCGGTATGGTAGAAATGGCGCGAGAACTGGATGAAGCCCTCTACAGCCCCGTGTGGGAGCAAGTCCGCAAACCAGCACCTTGGGAAGACGACCAAGAAAATGTCACCACCTCACCACGTCTTTCCATCTCCTTATCTTTAGAGGAGGATGAATAATGGCAAAGGTTGTCATTCCTAACAAGCCAGTTATTGTCAATCCCCTTAAGCAAAGCCAAACTTTAGGTGCAGCCCTGGCCTTTTTGGGTTTGAAAGGGATGATGCCTTTACTTCACGGTTCCCAAGGTTGTACTGCCTTCGCTAAAGTCATACTAGTGCGGCATTTCCGAGAGGCGATTCCCCTTTCTACAACCGCAATGACAGAAGTCACTACCATCTTGGGTGGTGAGGAGAATGTCGAACAAGCAATTCTCACCTTGGTACAGAAGTCTCAGCCAGAAATCATCGGTTTGTGTACTACTGGACTGACGGAAACCAGAGGGGATGATATGGACGGCATTCTCAAGGATTTTCGCCAACGTCACCCAGAATTGGATGAGTTGCCAATTATATTAGTCTCCTCACCGGATTTTAAAGGCTCACTGCAAGATGGTTTTGCAGCGGCGGTGGAAAGCATCGTCAAAGAAGTTCCCCAACCAGGAGAACCGAAAGCGCAACAAGTGACAATTTTGATGAGTTCTGCTTTCACACCGGGGGATGTGCAGCAAATCAAGGAAATTGTCAGTACTTTTGGGTTGACGCCAATCGTTGTTCCCGATCTTTCCGCTTCTTTGGATGGTCACTTGGATGATTCCTACAGTCCCATCACTGGCGGTGGTACAACTTTAGTGCAACTCCACAAAGTCGGTAGTTCTGTCTATACTTTGGCGTTGGGTGAAAGTATGCGGGGTGCAGCCAAAATCCTGGAACAAAAATTTGGCACACCTTACGAAGTATTTACCGAACTGACTGGGTTAGAAGCGGTAGACAAATTGATGCTATTTTTGGCGAATTTGAGCGGGAATGCAGTTCCGGAGAAATACCGCCGCCAACGCCGCCAACTACAAGACGCAATGTTGGACACTCATTTTTACTTTGGCAGGAAAAAGGTATCGCTAGCGCTGGAACCGGATTTACTGTGGTCAACAGTGTATTTTCTGCAATCAATGGGTGCAGAAATTCAAGCTGCTGTGACTACTACGCGATCGCCACTTTTGGAAAAACTCCCCATTAATAGCGTCACCATCGGTGATTTTGAAGACTTTGAGATCCTTGCTGCTGATTCTGATCTATTGATTGGCAACTCTCATACGAATGCGATCGCCAAACGCTTGCGAATTCCCCTCTATCGCCAAGGTATCCCCATTTTTGACCGTTTAGGTAATGGTCAATTTACCAAAGTGGGTTACAGAGGCACAATGGAGTTTTTATTTGATTTGGGCAATCTCTTTTTGCATGAAGAGGAAGCAAAAGTCAGAGATAGAGATGTTCAAGGTGATTTTTAATTGTTGTTTGTTGTTTGTTGATTGTTGTTTGGGATAAGTCAACAAGCACCAACCACCAACTACCAACCACCAACTACCAACTAAAAAAATGAAAATAGCCTTCACAACTAGTGACCAAGTTCATATCAATGCTCACTTCGGTTGGGCAAAGATGATTGATGTTTATGAGATTTCTTCAGAGGGTTATCAATTTGTGGAAACTCTCAATTTCGATGGCGACCTCAAACAAGATGGCAACGAGGACAAAGTTGCCCCTAAACTTGATGCATTGAATGATTGCACGATTGTTTATGTTTCGGCAATTGGTGGGACTGCGGCTGCCAAATTAATCAAAAAAGGTGTCACTCCTGTCAAAGCACGTTCAGACCAAGAAGAAATTACTGATGTGCTCAATAAATTAGTTCAAACTCTCAAAGGAAGCCCACCACCTTGGCTGCGTAAAGCTTTACAACAAAAAAACCTGAACTTTGATGAATTGGAAGAAGAAACCACTGTATGAGTGCAACTAATAGTGTTAATGGAACCGTTCCTAATGAAGTTGTAACTTCACCTTTTCTGAAAGCGATCGTTCAACAAATCCGGGGTCAAGATAGTTACGGTGTTTACCGGAATTGGTCAGATGAATTAATTCTCAAACCGTATGTTGTTAGCAAACAAAAGAAACGCGAAATTTCTGTTGAGGGTGATGTCGATCCGGTAACAGTTGGACGGATTATGGCATTTTATCGCGCTGTAGCTGCCCGTATTGAACAAGAAACCGGTTTATTATCTCAGGTTGTAGTTGATTTGAGCCATGAAGGATTTGGCTGGGCGCTGGTCTTTTCTGGTCGTCTTTTACTGGCAGTGAAAACCTTGCGAGATGCTCATCGTTTTGGTTTTGAATCGCTAGAAAAAGTAGCGGAAGAAGGAGAAAAGCTAGTCCAAAAAGGCGTGGAATTGGCTCAGAAATTTTCTGAAGTTGGAAGATTGTAATTAGTCATTAGTCATTGGTCATTAGTCATTGGTACAGAAAAATTACCAAGGACAAATGACGAATGACGAATGACAAAGGACAAAGGACAAATGACAATTGAAGAACTAAAAACCCAGATAAAACGCCTCAACAGTAAAGCAGGTCAAATGAAAATGGATCTGCACGATCTAGCAGAGGGGTTGCCAACAGATTACCAAAAAATTATGGATGTTGCTGCTGCAACTTATAAAATTTATCGTCAGTTGGAAGAACTGAAGCAACAACTAAAAAATATGGAGCAAGGCAAATGAGCGAAGATTGGAAAAAATTCCAAAAGCTCACACAAGCAGAGGAATATTTTGAGTTTTTTCAATTACCTTACGAACAAAAAATTGTAAGTATAAATCGTCTGCATATTTTGAAAAAATTCTCACAATATATTCAAGAAATTGATGAGAATTATACCGTTCTTAGTGCAGAAGATAGATTAAATAAATATTGTGAGGCTTTGGAAAAAGCTTATCAGGTTTTTCTCGAATCCACACCTCAAGAACAAAAGCTGTTCAAAGTATTTAAACAGAAGCCTAAAAATGTAATCACGCTGACAGAAATCACTTCTGATTAGGAGGTAAAAAGTGATAGACCTGACGCCTACCGAGTTAGAACGTTACCGTCGCCAAATGATGCTCCCTAATTTTGGCGAGACAGCGCAGAAGCGCCTAAAGTCAGCGACAGTTCTGGTAACAGGTGTGGGAGGATTAGGCGGTACGGCAGCGCTTTACCTAGCGGTAGCAGGCGTTGGGCGGCTGATCCTAGTCCGGGGTGGCGACTTGCGGTTGGATGATATGAATCGTCAAATTTTGATGACGCACGATTGGGTTGGTCAGCCAAGAGTCTTCAAGGCAAAAGAAACTCTAGAAGCTATCAATCCTGATATCAAGGTGGAAGCGATTCATGAATATATCACCCCAGAGAATGTAGACTCTTTGGTGAAATCCGCTGATATGGCACTTGACTGCGCCCATAATTTTACAGAGCGCGATGTGTTGAATGCAGCTTGCGTACGCTGGCGTAAGCCAATGGTGGAAGCAGCAATGGACGGAATGGAGGCTTACCTGACTACGATTATTCCTGGTGTGACACCTTGTTTATCTTGTTTGTTTCCAGAGAAGCCAGATTGGGATAGGCGTGGTTTTGCAGTGTTAGGTGCTGTGTCTGGCACTCTCGCTTGTCTGACGGCACTGGAAGCAATCAAGCTAATCACTGGGTTTAGTCAACCTCTGTTATCGCAACTGCTGACAATGGATTTGACTCGCATGGAATTTGCTAAGCGCCGTTCTTATCGCGATCGCTCTTGTCCAGTCTGCGGTAACAATGCACCTTGGAGATACTTGCAATCTAAATCCACAGTCATTAGTCATTAGTCAATTGTTGTTTGTTGTTTGTTCTTTGTTGTTTGGAACAACCAACAACCAACCACCAACTACCAACAAACAACAAATTTTAAAAGTCAGGAGGTTGGATGACTGTTACTTTGACAGAAAAAGCAGAATTTCGTCTGCGGGCATTTTTAGCAGGTTCTGCTGCTGATACCAATGATGCAACTAAAGGTATCCGCATCTCTGTTAGTGATGGTGGTTGCAGTGGTTATGAATATGCAATGGATGTCACCAGCAAGCCACAACCAGAGGATTTGGTTATTCAGCAAGGCAAAGTAACCATTTATGTTGATGCTAAAAGTGCACCGTTATTAGAAGGGATTGTCATCGATTTTATTGACGGTGTGATGGAAAGCGGCTTCAAGTTTATCAACCCCAATGCAACTGAAACCTGCGGTTGTGGCAAGTCATTTAAAACAGCTGACTGTCAGTCAGCGGGTGTACCTTGCAACTAATGGTTAGTGGTTAGTAGTTAGTGGTTAGTGGGAAACAAACAACTACTAATAACTAACAAATATCAACTAACAACTATCAACCAACAACAAAGTTTTTTGAGGAGAACGCGAAAATGGCAACCTACCAAGTTAGATTAATCAACAAAAAAGAAGATCTGGATACGACAATTGAAGTTGATGAAGAGACTACCATACTAGATGCAGCAGAAGAAAACGGCATTGAACTACCCTTTTCTTGTCACTCCGGTTCTTGCTCTAGCTGCGTTGGCAAGGTAGTTGAAGGTGAAATCGATCAATCTGAGCAAATTTTCCTTGATGATGAGCAGGTTTCTAAAGGGTTTGCGCTGCTTTGTGTTACTTATCCACGTTCTAATTGCACAATCAAGACTCATCAAGAACCTTATCTTGTCTAAAGGTTTCATTTTTTCTCCCCTTCATATTTTCTTTCCTTAGCTAATCTTGAAGTCGTAGCTTTCACATGCTATGACTTCTTTATTAAGAAGGCAGAAGAAAAAGTAAAAGAGATTTTATGTATGCTCATGTAAGCTGTTGATGACAATTACTTATCAAAAATGTTCTTAATTTTAAGATAGCGTAAATCTATATATTTCATCACTGTTTTTTATTTTTATTTTATAAATCATTTAATTCTTACTAGGGCAGAAAGTGTTGCAGCCCTACAACTAACCACTAACTACTAACCACTAATGTTTAACAGCTTTAGTGTTACTGGGTCTTCATTAGTATTGCTGAAGATAGGAGAAAAAGGAATCATTCAGTTCTGTAACAGTCAGGACGAAAAAATCCTCAACCAAGTGATATCTTTGGGGCTAATTCCAGGAACTTACATTACTTTAGAACAGCGATTTCCCAATTTTGTTCTCAAAGTAGGACATCAAAGCTTGGTAATCGATAAGGTAATTGCTCGCACACTTTATGTCCGAGTTGTTAATAGATAATCGCGTTCTGAGAATGGATGAAAATCCTTACACCTTCTTCCTTCTTTCCTCTTTTTCTTCCTTATTTTCACAATAGAGGGACTAGTAAAAATATGAACGGGAATACCGTCACGCGCCACTATCACAACTTTTTACAAGTTGCTCAGAGTTACTATCAGCTAACAAAGCCCCGCATTATCCCTCTGTTGCTGATTACTACGGCTGCAAGCATGTCTATTGCATCTAGAGGAAAATTAGATCCTGTATTGCTGCTAGTAACCCTGGCTGGTGGTACTTTTGCTGCTGCTAGCGCCCAAACATTTAATTGTATCTATGATCGCGATATCGATTATGAAATGGAACGCACGCGCCACCGTCCTTTGCCTTCTGGTAGAGTGCAACCTGCTCATGCTTTAATATTTGCGATCGCCCTAGCTTGTATTTCTTTCACGTTGCTGGCAGTCTTTGTAAATTTGTTGAGCGCTCTGTTAGCAATGTCCGGTATTTTATTTTATGTGGGCGTCTACACCCATTTACTCAAGCGTCACACATCTCTTAACATCGTCATTGGTGGTGCGGCTGGGGCTGTTCCGGCTTTGGTCGGTTGGGCAGCGGTAACGGGTACACTTAGCTGGACGGCGTGGCTATTATTTGCGATCGTATTCCTGTGGACACCCCCCCCACTTCTGGGCACTGGCATTGATGATTAGTGAAGATTATGCCAAGGTGGGTGTGCCAATGCTGCCTGTAGTTGCTGATAGTCTCACTGCTGCTAGGCAGATTTGGGCGTATACTTTAGTGCTTATTCCTGCCACATTTTTATTGATAGATCCTCTGCAAGTGATGGGTGCTATTTACAGCTGCACTGCTTTTGTATTGGGGGCTATCTTCATCAAAAAAGCGTGGGCGTTGTTGCAAGCCCCAGAAGAAAAACAATTAGCGCGATCGCTATTCCTCTACTCTATTCTCTACATGATGTTACTGTGCGCTGCAATGGTAGTTGATAGTTTACCTATTACTCATCAACTTACTGAGTTAATTATTAGATTTGTTAGTGGTTAGTTAAATTTTGTTCTTTGTTGGTTGTTGTTCGTTGTTTGTTTCAATCAACAACCAACAACCAACAAACAACCAACAACATTTCTTAATCAACAGCAATCATAACATCTGTTGCTTTAACCACAGCGTAAGCTTCTTTTCCTTCTGCTAGTTGGAGGCTGTCTGCTGAGGCTTTTGTAATGATTGCAGTCACCTCTACTCCAGGTGCAAGTTCTAAAGTAACTTCTGTATTGACAGAACCTGGTACAACTTTTTTCACAGTAGCTTTAAGAGTATTACGAGCGCTAATTTTCATATCTTGATATTGTTGTGACAATTTTTCCTCATCAATAATATCTATTTTGCATAATTTATAAGTATTTCTTTAGATTGTATTTATAATTTATCATATATAAAATTGCAAGTTTGACTTTTCACATATCAGATACTTACTGTTGTGGCAAAGCTAGCTGGTAAAGCTGTATGAAACCAATGCCGGAACAGCATAAGTTTTGAAAAACAAATTCAGCAAGAATCATATCTTACAATTAAATACTTGCAAGCTCTTACTAATAAATAATTACATTTTAATGCAAAACGAGATAGGAACAAAATAATTTTGTACCCCTATTACAATCAAGCTGTATTCCATCCAATTGATTCTCACCATAAGACAATACAGTTCGGTGAGCAGAACTTGATTCTTAGAGTCCCCCTAAATCCCAATACGTCACAACCCTTTGTAGAGACGCGAAATTTCGCATCTCTACAGACCAATTTTTTGTACCAAAAATCTCTAAGACACTATAATTATTGATATTTAATCGCAATTTTCTTCTTAATAAGAATTGTAATTGTTGTTTTAACCATTATCTACTACCTCTTTTCAGTTCAAAAAACATATTTTTTTGTGTTTTTTTAATATTTCATATTTAGATATTTCTGCAAAGTTTTATAACTGACCCCTTGTCCAAATTTTTTATGAGGATATTATATGAATGTAGGCTAAAGCGTTGCCAATAATCCTAAACTTCAGCAGCAAAAAGCGATAAAATAGTTCTCTAAATAAATTCAATGCTAAAGCTTAGAGAATTTGAAAACTGGGAGCAAAGAAGATATATTCAAGATAGTAAATAACGGGGGAATGCGTAAGTTGACTCCTAGAAAAATTCAGATTTATTTAGAGAGAAGAGAACAACACTTCGCAATTTTCGTAATCGCTTTTGGAAGCAGTGAATCAAAACAACCTGAGTTTAGGTAAGGCGTGTGTGCTTGAGGCGCACGCAGCTAGGAAAGAATGATAGAGGCGATTTCCTTACATAAAGGAAAAGGAGCAGGAATTATGAGAGCCAAACACATTATGACTCAAGATGTAGCAACTATCCGCGGTTCAGCTACTGTAGCAGAAGCAGTCAGACTC
Organism: Fischerella sp. PCC 9605; assembly: GCF_000517105.1. Classification (GTDB taxonomy): domain Bacteria; phylum Cyanobacteriota; class Cyanobacteriia; order Cyanobacteriales; family Nostocaceae; genus PCC9605. Next base: position 299,213 of record NZ_ALVT01000034.1, read on the forward strand.
ATGAGGCTCAAAGAATTGCGAGCGTTGATTGTAGAACCTCGTAACGATGCAGATGCTTACGGTATTGTTACCGAGACTGATATTGTGTCTAAGGTGGTCGCTTATGGAAAAGACCCCAAACAGACACATGTCTACGAAATTATGAGCAAGCCCTGCATCGTTGTCAATCCTGACCTTGACGTGGAATATGTAGCACGGTTATTTGCCAATACAGGTGTTTGGCGTGCGCCTGTTATCCAAGGTGAACTACTTGGTATTATTTCTACCACCGATATTATTACTAAGGGTGACTTTCTTGAAAAGCCCAAGCTAGAATTCTTGCAAAAAGAACTCCACAAAGCCATATCGAATGCTCGCTCAATTTCCGTTAACTATGGTGCGGATTCTAAAAAAGCTGTTGAAGCTTGGAATTTTGTAGAGGAACTCCAAGCAGAAGCATGTTTTTATGGCGCACCAAAACCAGAAAAATCAGCTAGAGAGCTATTTTCTAATGGACGTCAATCAGTGAGTGTAGGTTAACAGTCTGATCGTAAAAGTAATCTGACTTAGCAACTGATCCTGAATTAATAGAAACCCGGTTTCTACAAGAAGCCGGGTTTATCCAAATTGATATCTTGCACCATTCTTAATAACCGTAGGGTAGACACACCCCATCGGCGTGAAATTAAGATTCTTCGAGTATATTAAGTGATACCTACCCTACATTAGTTAACATTGATAATCAAAATAATAATGGTGCCACAGTTTTGATGTAGGCGCATTGGCTGGTAAGACAGAAGTAGTTCAGT